>CACYEJ010000272.1 GCA_902773395.1 uncultured Ruminococcus sp. | reverse complement strand
CGATATGGTGACTATTATTCACCAGAAAAGTTCTTCAACGATTGTTTGGAGAACAGCAATGAGTTTGACCTTCAGTTAGGATACTTCAGCTCTGCTACGATAAGCGTTTTGTCAGATGGATTCGCCTCATTCATTTCAAGAGGAGGAAAGATGCGTCTTATCATTAACCACATTGTTTCCCAAGAAGACAAGGAGGCCATTAGCAAGGGTGTAAATGGTGGAGTGATTGACTGTTTCGACCTCTCCAACTTTGAAATGCTACGCCAAACATTTGACGAATACCAACAACAGTTCTTTGAGTGCCTGGCTTTCCTTATCAACAATAAACGCATTGACATTCGTATTATTCGGCCACGAAACAAGAAAGGAATAGCTCATATCAAATCTGGCCAGTTCCGTGATGGTGATAGCACAACATCATTCACGGGTTCTGCTAACTTTACTATTAGTGGGTTGTTCAACAATATCGAAGAGATAAAGATAGACAGAAGTGATTCTGTGGACAGAATGGTGCAAAAGCGTATTGCAAATCAGCGTGAAGAGTTTGATTCTATCATGTCGCATAGGAAACGCAATGTTGAATATCTTTCTCCTGACAAGCTCGTCTCTGCAATAAAATCCAATTATGGGGACAAGGATATTGAGGAGCTTCTCAACGTTGAACAACAGTTGCGAAAAGTAAAGAAACAAAGAGAACAGGAAGAACGAGAAGACTCAATCAAAAAGGTGTGTGAAGATTCATTTTATGATGAGCCCCAATTCCCATATCCAACAGGGCCACGTGAATACCAAAAGGAGGCCTTCGAAAATTGGAAGAAAAACGAACAGAAAGGCCTTTTTGCAATGGCCACTGGTACTGGTAAAACACTTACAGCACTCAATTGCCTGCTTGAGATATATAAGCGTAATGGATATTATAAGGCTTTGATTCTGGTGCCAACTATCACTCTTGTCGAGCAATGGGAAGCAGAATGCCGAAAGTTTAGGTTTGTAAGGATTGTTAAAATTAGTTCGAAGAATCCTTCTTGGCGAGAAGAGATTAGGAGGATACATTTCGATGAGAGACAATGTTATGACGGTGAAAACATCTCATTTATTATTATTGCGACGTATAGTTCATTTGTGCGGCAAAATGTGTTTGATATCTTGAACGACTTCTCGCGTAAACAAATGTTGTTGATTGCCGACGAGGCGCATAACATGGGTGCTCCGGGAATACTGAAAAGACTTGCTGATATTAGGTATCTAAGAAGGATAGGATTATCAGCTACTCCAGAAAGACAATTTGATGAGCAAACAAACAGACGACTGGAACATTTTTTTGGTGTAAATGGGAAATACACCTACGAGTATTCTATGGAGGAGGCAATAAAGAATGGTGTTCTTTGCCGTTATTATTACTATCCTCATATCGTGCGGCTAACCGACGAGGAGATGGAACAATATGCGGAATTGTCAACAAAAATCTCTCGTTACTTCAACTTCAATAGTGGCACTTTCGAGAAAGCCGATGATGTGCTGATGGCATTATTGCTTGCCCGCAAACGCATTATCCATAAGGCAGCAAACAAACTGCCAATGTTCAAAAAGATAATTACTGATCGTTTTGAGGAAAGGGGGTCGCTAAAATACAGCCTTGTATATGTGCCTGAGGGAAGTAATCCTAATGATATGAGGGCGGATATTTTCGATAACCGAGAGGCAATTAGTGATGATCAAGATACCGATCACTTGATTGACCTTTACACACGAGCCGTGTGTGATGTTGACAAACATGTGACCGTAAGAAAATTTACCGGTGATACCAAGGACAGGGATTCTGTACTGGATGATTTCGCAGCAGGAAGACTCCAGGTACTCACATCAATGAAATGTTTGGACGAAGGTGTGGATGTTCCTCGAAGTGAATTGGCAATATTCTGTGCAAGTACGGGAAACCCAAGACAATTTATTCAAAGAAGAGGACGTGTGCTCAGAACACACAAAGACAAGAAATATTCCTACATTCACGATTTGGTAGTAGTGCCAAAAGTAATGCCTGGCACCCAGAGCTATCGTGTGGAACAATCTTTACTGGCTGGAGAATTGAAACGAGTATATGATTTCTCATCCATGTCTGAAAATCCATCTCAAGCACAGATGGAATTAATCGATGTGATGAATTACTATGGATTAAATTTATTTGATAATACACACATAACCAATGACACAGAAAGATAAAATGCTGCAATTAGTGCTCAACAATGAGCAGCTAATGAAACAGTATGGCTATACTGCCGAGCAACTGGAAGACCTTGATTTGCAAGAAGCTTTGCGGAGTGATAATGCTGTTATTGCAAGTGTCGCCCGTATTATTCGCGAGCTTGATGGTTCAAATGATGCTTCTAAGCAGAAAGAGGTATATAAGAAAGTATTTACTTACTTGAATAACAATTTATTCCTATGATAATAAAGAATATTGCTATCGAGAATTTCCGTAGTTATTACGGAACCAACAGTATGGATGTTGGAGAAGGGCTAACTCTGATTATCGGTGCCAATGGAGATGGTAAAACCACGCTGTTTGAGGCATTGGAATGGCTATTCGATACGGTTGACAACAAACTGAAGGTAGATGCAAAGTATATCTCCAAAAAGAAGATTGCCGAAATGATGCCTGGCGATTCTGCTATGGTCAAAGTATCGATGACATATGAGTGTGAACGCAGCGAAAAGATGGTTGAGAAGTCTTTCAAATTCACAAAGTCTCCCGATAATACGGTATCGGCATCCAATTACTTGCATTGTATATATGTACAAAATGGAAGTGAAAAAGAGGTTCGTGAAGGTGATGCTGCAAAGAGATTGTTTGATATTGATTTCTCTGCCTCAATTAGGAAGTACTGCTTATTTAAAGGAGAACAGGAGTTGAATATCTTCAACAAAGAGGAAGCGATGAGTTATCTTGTTGAGACATTCAGCAAGATTCGAGATTTTGACCCCTATATCGATTTTACAGGAAAAGCGCAGAAGTGGGCACAGGATGCGCACGATAATGCAATAAAAGCAGACAAGAAAAACAGTAAAGATGCAGAACGTCTGCGAGGCCTGATTAAGAATGAAACCGATTTTATTCGGGATAAGAGTGAAGAACTACGGAACTCTCAAAAAGAAGCCGTAAACTTTACCACACTAATCGATACTGTAGAACAAAACAAAGAATCTTCGGAACTTCTAAAAGCCACAAATACTAGAATTGAGAACTTAAAAGAACGGATTGACAAAGCCTATCGAAATATTTCAGAGAACTATACATTCCGCCTGCTGGATGAGATGTGGATCTTGATGGGATTTGAATCAATAGCCCGCGAATATGGCGACTATGTGGCTACGCTTGATAAAGAGCAACGTCGTATGGAACGCGAGTTCCAGCGTGAACAGGGTGCGAAAAAGTTGGCAGGCAAGATGCAAGAAGAAATAAACCAAGGATTTGTTCCGCTTGCACTCAATATCCCAGATGAGAACACGATGCGAGAGATGTTGCATGATGAAGTGTGCAAAGTGTGTGGTACACCTGCGCCCAAAGGGTCGAAGCCGTACAACACCATGAAAAAACATCTTGAGGACTATCTGGCATCTCTAAAGAACACACATGATGAGGATGAAGATGAGGAAGAAACCCTCTTCAAACGTGAGTTTATCCGTGAGCTTGTGAATCGCTACACCGTGTTGCATAATGGGATGGGGTGGTTGTCTCGTTTGCCGAATATAATAAAGGCGGAGATAGAGAAGAACCGGAGCAACCATGAAATAGCCGATGGTTTGCAGGCGAAATTAGAACAAGAAGAAGAGCAGAAACGCAAGATTTTGGCTCAAACAGATGGATTAACCGAGGAACAACTCATTTCGGTATTCAATGAAATATCGGATTGGTACAAACAGAAAAATCAGGCAGAGAATCGTTCAGATTTCTTGAAACGCCAAATCGACGAGCATCAAAAAAAGAAAGATGAGTATCAAGAAGAATACAGCAAAATATCAGAGGAGTCAACAGCAGCAATGTATGGCCGTACGAGTAATGCGATGCGAAGAATAGCAGAGGCATTCCTTTCCGCAAAGGTTCGTAATAAACGTGAGTTTTTGTCGCAACTTGAAGACACTACAAATAAATATCTAGAGCGTCTTAATCGTGGTGATTTCCGTGGACAGGCACATATCGTTGAAAAAGCCGATGAGAGTGCTGAATTAATGCTGATTGACACCGATGGAGCCCGCATTTATAATCCCAATACCGCTCTGAAAACCACGATGTATATGTCTCTTCTTTTCGCGGTTGCAGAACTCACTACGGTAAAGCATGAAGATGACTATCCGCTGATATTTGATGCTCCGACGTCATCCTTCACAGCTGCAAAAGAAAGCGACTTCTTTGGCGTGATTGGAGAAATCAACAAGCAAACCATCATCGTGACTAAGAGCTTCCTAAACGAAAATGCTGACGGTTCTTCATCGATTGACACAAAACGTCTCAAAGCAATCAAAGGCAAGAAGTATAGGATAGAGAAGAAACGTCCTTTCGACGAAAAGAACTTGGCCACAATTGAAACCAGAATAGAACCCATAAACTAAGGAGGATATGTTATGGCAATAAAGAATAGTAAATTTGACAGCGAACGCTTTGTCTCATTATTTGAGCTGTGGGGTCGCAAGAATCCGTCTTACGAAAAGCACTACGAAGATGAAGTGATAAAGCCGTTGACTGATTTCAGTAAGGGAACAAATGAAGCCTCTGAGTCGAAAGCCAAAGTGCTAGGTGCAGGTTATGAGGCGCTCATTATGGCATTCTTCATCGGTTTATACGCTGACAAGAAGTTGGCGTTGAATGAGGACCTCGACATCAAAGACTTGGGACAACCACTTCAGTTTTGGGGTAATCTCGATTCGAAGAAAGGCAGAAAAGCATATCCTCGGTTAAGAGAGTACATGTTCATAGCTCTTGTAGCAAAGACTCCTGAGATAAACTGGTACGAACTCGACAAAGGT
>CACYEJ010000271.1 GCA_902773395.1 uncultured Ruminococcus sp. | reverse complement strand
GTTTATTTTTCTATGCAGCTTTGTTGCGTCAGCGACGGGGCTCTGCCCTCGACCCGCAAACTTTTGAAAAAGTTTGATCAAAACTTTTAAATGCCGAATCTTTTAGTTTTTGAGTATAATCAATTTAAGTTCATTTTTTCAGAATTTCAAGCATATAAATTAGCGTATAAAAAATAGGAGGGGATTGAACAAAATGGGGAAGAGCAGCAGCGAGAAAAAGTCCGTCAGACAAAATATAAGTGACATAAGAAATATTCTTCCGGCAGAATTAACGCATATTCCTACCTTGCAGATTATTGGCAGCAGAGAATTAACGCTTGACGGCTGCAAAGGAATAGCAGAATATTCCGACTATGCTGTTATGATAAAGACAGCTTGCGGATTGATTTCAGTCAGCGGTCAAAAATTGAATATAAAGTACCTGAGTGTGAATTCGGTTGTTATCGAGGGCAAAATATCAGGTATTGAATTTATCGAAAGGAGATGATGTTGTGGTTAGGCTGTTGAGGTTTATAAGAGGATATATCGTATTCAGGATAACAGGGAGCTGTCCTGAGAAATTTGTGAACATATTAACCTACAACGGTGTAAATGTATGGGGTGTAAAAAGTAAGGACGGTGTTGTTTACTGTACTACAATTGCATCGAATTATAAATATATACGAAAACTTTCACGCCGCACGAGCAATAAAATCCGTATTGAATCAAAATACGGTATCCCTTTTTTCATAAACAGAAATATGAATCGAATTGGTCTGCCAATAGGCATGATATGTTTCCTGTTAATTTTCAAGCTTTTGTCTATGTACCTATGGAATATAGATATTTACGGCTTTAATGATATGAGCTACATCAACGCAAAATCCGTGATGAATGACGTTGGTGTTTACGAGGGTGCAAGGAATAGGTTCACAAGCCTGAAAAACATACAAACAGATGCTATGATAAGATTTGGAAATGTATCATGGATTACTGTCAATGTTGACGGAAGCAAAGGCGAAGTAAACATCAGCGAGGTAACGGAAAAAGGAGATATCCACGATGATACTCCTTATAATATAAAGGCTAATACAGATGCTCAGATTATTCGTGTAGATGCCTACAGTGGTTCAGCAGTTGTAAAAAGCGGCGATGCTGTTGCAAAAGGAAACCTATTGATTAGCGGCTTTGTAGAAACGGAGCTTGGTGGAACGCATCTCAGTACAGCAGACGGTATTGTTTGGGCAAAGACAGAACATACAGAAAAATTCAGCATTACCAAAAACTGTACTGCTGTACAATATAATCCTGAAAATATCAGCAGATTGTCATGTCGTTTATTCAATATTGTAATTCCTTTGAAGCCAAAGTATTACTTGTCTAATGAAAAATGTTTGTCTTTTATAAACGAGTGCAGGGCAAACTTTCAGAATGAAACGGCATCATTTTCTTTAATCAACGAAAATATTTATTTTTATAATGAAAATAAAACTATCATCAATAAGCAATCCGCCGAGAAAATATTTCAAACTGAAATGCTTCTAAGCGAGCTGTTTAATTATAATGATAAAAAAATCATCAGCCGAAATATAAAATACTCAGCTGATGATGAAAATTATTATTATGATATTAATTATACTTGTGAAGAGGATATCGGCGAAAAAAGTGAAATTATACTAAATGATGATTTTAGTATAATAAATGAAAAAGACAACTTAACAGAAAATCAATAGTGATCAATGAGTGCTGTTGTAGCTGAAATAGTCTGAGCTTGAACTGTCAAAGCTTGGAATAAACTCTTCATCAGCAGCACTCAGTTCTTGAACAAATCCGTCAATATCAAGTTCAATAGCGTGATCCACAACGTCATCATATTCTTTTTCTGTTAATTTTCTGTTGATTTCAGGGTACTTGTAAGCTTCGCCCATAGGGGTATACTGTCCCATAACGCTTACAAGAACCTTATTTCCAAAATTATACTTTATAGTGTCCAGTATAGACTTTGCGTCCTTTGTATGATTCGGCAGAACAAGAACTCTGATTATTGTTCCCTTTTGAATAATACCCTCATCGTTATATTGTATTTTACCTGTTTGGCGAACCATTTCCTTAATGGCTCTAAGTGCCACAAGAGAGTAGTTATAGGCACTGGAATATTTTACTGCAATTCTATTATCACTGTATTTAAAATCCGGAAGATAAATATCAATATAACCATCAAGCCGTTTCAAGCTTTCAACCGACTCGTATCCGCTTGTATTATAAAGTATAGGGATTTTTGGTCTGTATATTTTAAAGCTTTCGAGAATAGCCTCAATGTAATGACTTGCACTTACAAGATTAATATTATGTACGCCCTGGTCTTCTAAATTTCTGTAGCAGTTTGCGAGTTGTTCGGGCGTAATATGGACACCAACATGATTGGCACTTATTTCATAATTTTGACAAAATACACACTTGAGAGTACAGCCGCTGAAAAAAATAGCTCCGCTTCCTCTTGTTCCGCTGATACAAGGCTCTTCCCAGTAATGCGGTCCTACTCTTGCCACCTTAGGCATAACGCCCATTTGACAAAAGCCGTCACCTTCGAGCAAGCCCCTTTTTGCACCACAATTATGCGGACAAACAACACAGTGTTCAACAGTGTTCAACGGCAAGCCCTCCTTTATAAAAATATTTTTAAACACACAAAACAAAATTATTATTCACTTATCATATTATACATACCCTCAATAAATCCTAAAAAATTAAAAACAGGGCAGTATACAACTTGATAAGTTCTATTATCTATTTTAACAGTACTTAACAATTTTATCAAGACAAATCAGTATAAAAATAAATTCAATATTTCAATAGATTTTTGTGTTAATTGAGATAGATTAAAATAACGGTTGAAAAAAAATAAATATCGTGGTAATATTGTATCAGAGTTGAAAATCTTCTGGATTAAATTTCGGAAGAACAGGCGGTTTAAACGGTTTACGCAAAAGCGGATTGTATACAAATTTTCTGCATTTTCCGTTTTCAATACATCTGTTTTTGACGCAGATTTGACCACCGTCAGCGTTGGTAATACAGTTGTCGCAATATGCACAGTCAACCGCAATATTTTTCCCAAACAGTTTAGATTTTCCTCCCATATGATCGCCTCTTTTTTCAAGATAACAATTTATATTATACCATTTTATATCGGTGTAATATTTCTCGAAAGGAACTATAAACATGATTTTTAAAAGTAACACGATGAAAATTAATTTTAAGGACGCTCTTGCCTATCTAACATTTAATGAGCTTGAAGAAGTTCCGTTTATCAAGCACGCATTTTCGACAAGGTTAGGAGGAGTGAGTGTCGGAGAGTTTAATTCAATGAATATGTCGTTCAATCGTGGCGATGATGAAAACAATGTTACAGAGAATTATAAACGGCTCTGCTCTGCAATAGGAGTTGATTTTAAGAACCTTGTTGCATCCGCACAGGATCATCATACTTTTGTAAGGCGAGTAACCTCAGCCGAAAAGGGAATAGGTATATATAAACCTCGTGATATGGAAAGTGTGGACGCACTCATTACGAATGAGAGAGAAACTGCACTTGTCACATATTTTGCAGACTGCACACCGCTGATGTTTGTTGATATGAAGAATAGGGCAATAGGAGCGGCACATGCCGGCTGGAGAGGAACAGTAGGACGAATTGGTGCAGAAACCGTGAAACGTATGGGAGAAGAATTTGGAACAGATCCGAAAAATGTTATTGTTACTATAGGTCCTGCAATCAATAAATGCTGTTATGAAGTGGACGAGCCGGTTATTGAGAAATTCAGAGAACTAGGTCTTAATGACGACCGGTTTATTTTTCCGAAAGCCAACGGTAAATATATGCTGGATCTGCTTGAAACCAACCGTCAAATACTTACCACAGCAGGTATACCGGAAGAAAATATAACGATTAGTGATGTTTGCACAAGCTGCAATCACGATCTTATCTGGTCACACAGAGCTACCGGTGGCAAACGTGGCGGTATGTGTGCAGTTTTGCAGATTGTATAAATAACCCCTCTCTTTCCGCCAAACAATAGGATAAGAGAGGGATTTTTTAATGTTTTCTTTTATTATTTCTTTTAATGATAAGCCGTTCTTCGCTGCTGTAAATATGAACACTCTGAACAATACCCATACATAGCATAAGCATTAACAGTGAAGTACCGCCTGCACTGAAAAATGGAAGCGTAACACCGACCACAGGGAGAAATCCTAGTACCATTCCTATATTAATACCTACCTGAGAAAGTATAAGCGCAAACACACCAATACAAAGATTTTGACCAAACTCATCTCTGGCACTGGCGGATTTATAGAATATTCTTAAAAGCATGACAAGAAATAATGCAAGTATTAAGCAGCAGCCAATAAACCCCAGCTCTTCTCCGGCAACAGTAAAGATAAAGTCATTTTCCTGTTCAGGTACAATTCCGTAGCCTACACGCTGTCCTTTGAAGAGTCCTTCGCCCATGTAGCCTCCGGCTGCGATAGAAAGCTTTCCTTGATACTGTTGCCAACCGTAAACTGATTTTGAATTACCGTCAAGATTTAAAAGCACAAGAAACCTGTTTCGTTGATCATCGTTCATTACTTTTGTCCATACAAACGGAGCACACATTGCAGCAGCAAGAGCTGTAAGAATATAATATCTTATCTGAACACCGGCTGCAAATGTCATAATAATGAAGATAAGAGCAAAAATAAGTGCTGAACCGTCATCGCCCTGTAAATGAATCAAAGCAACTGGAATCATTCCATGAACTGCGAGTAAACAAATATTCCAAAATGATTTGATTTTATCTTTTTTTATCAGGTAACTTAAATGTGCAGAAAGAGTGATAATAAAACAAATCTTAACAAGCTCAGAGGGCTGCAACGAATATCCTCCGATATTAATCCATGCCATATCGTCAGTGCCTTCTATTCGTATACCAAATGCGAATACAAGTAAAATTAGCCCGATGCCTGCAATACCTATTGCCAATGAGAATTTTTCCAAAAACTTGTAATCAATACACGAAAGAACAACTGCCCCCAAAAAACCAATGACCAATGCAATTATTTGCATTTTAAGGTAATTGTATTCGCCTGCTCTCTGCATACTGGCAATGAGCAGCAGACTCAGAGTATTTAATGCAATTATCAGCAGCCATAAAAACTTGTCTGTATAGGAAAAATAGTAGTACAGCTTCTCATATATAAATTTAAAAAAATTCTTCATTTTAACCTCCTTTTAAAAACTCTATTATAATTATATATAATGAATGAGTTATTATCAAGTGGGAAAATGAAAAAACTGTAATATTATTTGTAACAAAATTTTAAATAAAAAGCTTCTGCATTATTCTGATAGCTTAGACTAACTTTCACTTGTTTTTTTCTAAACGGCGTAGTATAATAGACATAGCGAGGTGTAAAACATGAAAAGAATAAATATTAGATTATCCGCTATAGTAATTTTAATAAGTATATTAACCACACTGTCAGGGTGTGAAAAAGCGGAAACAGCGAATCCAAATAAAATATCTGATGTATCAAGTTCTGAAAAAAGCCTACCGGAAGCATACGACAAAAGTATCTTTGCACTTGATACATTTATAAATCTAAGACTTTACGACAGCAATGCAGCCCAAAATGCTGAACTAGCCGAAAAAAGAATTACCGAGCTTGAAAATATTCTTTCTGTAACGAATAACGAAAGTGATGTATCAAAGATAAACAGCAGCAGCGGTGAAGATGTGCCGGTAGATGATGTTACATTTAATGTAATAACTACCGCAGCTGATGTATCCGAGCGTACTTATGGAGCGTTGGATATATCTGTATATCCAATAGTTAAGCTTTGGGGATTCACGACTGATAGTTTTTCTGTTCCAAGTCAGGCGGAAATTGAAGCTGAGCTAAAAAATGTTGACTATACAAAGCTCAGTATTAACGAGAGCAGTCATAGCGTAATGCTTTCAGACAATATGCAGATAGATTTAGGAGCAGTTGCCAAGGGATATATTTCAGAAGATATTAAAAATTTGCTGAAAGAAAAAGGTGTTGAAAGTGCAGTATTGTCCTTTGGCGGAAATATTCAAACGATAGGTACGAAGAACGGAGAGCTATGGAAAGTAGGCATAAAATATCCTTTTACAGAGGATAGTTTTGCCGTTTTGAGCGTAGGTGAGAGTGCAGTTGTGACATCTGCTACAGATCAGCGTTTTTTTGAGGAGCATGGAAAAAAATATCATCATATCATTGACCCGAAAACAGGCTATCCTGTAGAGAATGGAACTTTTTCCGCAACGGTTGTTTGTGAAAGCGGAGCAAAAGCCGATGCACTTTCAACCTCATTGTTCGTAATGGGAGTTGATGACGCAAAAAAGCTATATAAATCCTCTGATGATTTTGAATTTATCATTTTAAATGAGGACAATACTGTATATGTTTCGGGTGGTTTAAAAGGCAGCTTTAAGCTTTCGGACGACTACAGCAATTTGAAAGTTGAATTTGTAGAAAAGTAATTATTAAAATCTCCTCTTATATAAACCTAACTATAGTAAGATTAGGAATATATATAAGAGGAGATTTATATATACAGTATTTCTAATATTTCTTTACTTTCACTTTTTTATTAACACGGACTACGCCGCCAATTGCCCCCATAACAGAAAATACTGCACATTTTATAACAGTACTTATAACATCGTTGTCAATTCCTTTTATACAGCCTGTAACGAATACAATCAGAAACAAGACAGCACCAGCCAGCGTACCTAAAAACATACCTCTTTTCTTGTAAAGCTTAACAGTAAAATAACCTGCGGTAAATGCCCCTACAGCACCGATAAAAGTTGTTATTAAAGGAAGATAGTCTATAGGTAAGCTGCCAAGCTTTACAAGCAGCAAAGCACATAATGAAAGCAGTGCAGCACAAACTCCCACCCCTACAGCAATTCCAAGAATTACAGCCCGTGTTATTTTAGTAGCTTCAATATTTTTATTGTTTACTTCGTTATATCTCGTCAATATAATTCCTCCAAATTTTTATTTATCAAATTTATATGCAAGTCAATTTTTATTTATGATTCAATTCTACGTTTCTATGTTATCACTATAATTGATTTCTCGAAAGCTGCTTATATAAAATTACTATGCAGCATGCTCGCAGATATTTTGGTATAAAAATATAATGAGTAATTGACAGATATTACTAGTGAACAGATTGTGAAGTTGAGCCGCAAATTTTTGATACGAAGTATAAAACAAGTTAATTAATACTGCCTGTTTTCTCTAAATCTGTTTTAAGTTTCTTAATAATCTTTTTTTCAAGTCTGGAAATATAAGATTGAGATATTCCCAATAAATCGGCAACCTCCTTTTGAGTATGTGACCCTTTGCCGTTAAGTCCAAATCGAAGCTCCATTATCTGTTTTTCACGCTGAGAAAGATGCTCTACCGCAGTAAGAACTAGATTATATTCAATCTCCTGCTCAATATCGGCGTTTATTACGTCCACATCACTTCCAAGCACATCGCTCAGCAGCAGCTCGTTTCCGTCCCAGTCAACGTTGAGTGGCTCGTCAATGGATACCTCGTTTCGCAGCTGAGAGCTTTTTCTTAGAAACATGAGTATTTCGTTCTCAATACACCGTGAAGCGTAGGTTGCAAGCTTGATGTTCTTTTCGGGGCGAAAAGTGTTTACAGCCTTAATAAGTCCGATTGTTCCTATTGAAATAAGATCTTCTGCCGATGCAGCCGAGGATTCAAACTTCTTTGCAATGTACACAACAAGCCTCAGATTATGTGTGATTAAAGGCTCTCTTGCACTCTCATCGCCCTGCATTATACGATTCATAATTTCCTGTTCGGCAGGTTTTGAAAGCGGAGGTGGGAGTGTATCCGAACCGTTGATGTAGTATACAGTTTCGGGGTTCATTTTCATCTGGATTTGTATCAGCAGGAATTTCAGTGATAAAAGCAGTGAGTCAAAATTCATTTGTAAGTTCCTTTCTGCACTATAAAATCTCAAACGGTATGATTGCCTGAAAATCGCCTTGAATATAGCTGTCCTTGCAAAGTGCAACATATACAGTTTTGTCGCATATCATATCATTCAGATACACCTCCTCAGCTTTAAAGCACGGCAGTATTCCCTCTCCGTTTACAGACGTGAACGGCACAAATCGGATATTATTAACGGAGGTTCTGTATCGGAGTGTAGTCACTGTTTCGTACTCAATAATCTCTTTCGGGGTAATTACATTTGCCGTCTGCCTGCCAATGACAATCACCGGACATTGAGAAAATGGCTCTTTTAGTGTGTTGCCCGTATCAATTTTTGCTGTCACTCTTATAGCGTTATAACCATTTTTAATTGTCAATGTGCAGTAGGTATCTTTAGCTTGATGTTTACCTGCAATCGTGTTAAAAATTCGAAAAGCAGCATAGCAAATGACAGAATATACTATCAGCATTACAGGAGAAATATCGAGATAAACCACGCTGTTTTTTATCAGCATACTTTTTGGTGTGAATAAAAACCACATAGCTATTACGATTCCGCAAAAGAAAAAAGTCGCAATTAAAAAGACAGCGTAAAGACGAATAAATTCACCCGATTTTTTTCTTCCGAATGCAGCAAAAACAGTCAGTCCGCCCACAGCAATTTTAATAAGCATATTCGCTGCAAACGGCATAACCGGCAGCAAAATTGTCATCGAGCAAGCTGCACCCACAAAAGAACCCAGCAGCAGTCGTTTAACGCTTACTTTTGAATGAGTATAAAACCCTGTCGCAGACAACAGCAAATAGTTGATTACAAGATTCACACACAAAAGAATATCTATATAGATTGTATGCACACCGTTCACCTCATATATAAATATAGCATAGTTGGCATAGTGGATTTTGTCTTATTTTAATGCCGGATAATTTTCTTGACGTAACGCTATATCTTAGAATGAAACAGTCTTTTGAATTTAAGAAAAGGACTTCGCATAATGTAAAATATTACAAAAAAATTACGCATTGGATAAAACCCACGTCTAATCATTACAAAATATAACTTTTTTTAATATTTTTTTCATAAAAAGGTTGATATTTACTTGAATTAATCATATAATTAATACGTTAGGAGTTTTTAGATAGCAGTGTATTATTTTTACAGGTGCATTGATAATTAATGCAGCTTGTTGTGATAAGAAAGGTTTCGGATTTTTCTAATACGAACACCAACGCTTATGAAGAAAATCAGATTAGAAAATTTACTGTCATGAGTGAAAAATAAATGTAGTATATTTAGCATAGCACAACAAGTTAATTTATTATAATTCTATAGACTCATAAAATAATCATCTTTTTATTTTACTTAACAGAGAGGTTTTGTAAATGGATACAAGAACAGAAAGCTTTTTAAAAAGCCTTAAAAATAAAAGAATAGCCCTTTGTGGAATTGGAAGAAGCAATCTTCCGCTAATCGGACTTTTCTCGAAGTACGGAGCTATCGTCACTGCTTGTGACAGAAGAAGCGAAGAGCAGCTTGGCAGTATGGCAGATGAAGCGAAAGCAGTGGGCGCATCGCTTAGCTTGGGTGAAACATATCTTGATAATCTTGATGTTGATATTGTTTTCCGTACTCCGGGTATGCGTTACTATATGGACGAGCTTGTCCGTATGAGAGAGAGAGGAATTGTAGTTACATCTGAAATGGAGGTTTTCTTTGACCTGTGCCCATGTAAAATAATCGCCGTGACCGGAAGTGACGGCAAGACTACCACTACAACGGTGATTTCAGAATTCCTTAAAGCAGAGGGTAAGACGGTACACCTCGGAGGAAATATCGGTAAGCCGCTTTTGCCTGAGATAGAAACAATTTCAGAAAATGACTATGCCGTTGTGGAGCTGTCCAGCTTCCAGTTAATTTCTATGAGAAACAGTCCCGATGTTGCCGTAGTTACAAATCTTGCACCGAATCACCTTGACATTCATAAGGATATGCAGGAGTATATAGACTCAAAGAGAAATATTATCCTGCATCAGAATGCTTTTTCAAGAAGCGTGCTCAACCTTGACAATGACATCTCAAATTCGTTCTCGTCAGATGTGAGAGGAACGCTTTACAAATTCTCACGCCGACAGAGTGTAGAGAACGGTGCATATATGAATGACAGCGGAGATATCGTTTTCGCAGTGAATGGTGCGGAAACAGTTGTCATGAACAAGTCAGATATAAAGATACCCGGACTTCACAATGTAGAAAACTACCTTGCTGCAATTGCTGCCGTGTGGGGGGATGTTTCTGTTGAAAGCATTGTAAAGGTGGCAAGGGAGTTCGGAGGTGTAGCTCATCGAAATGAGTTTGTACGAGAGCTTAACGGTGTTAAGTATTATAACGATTCGATTGCATCAAGTCCGACAAGAACGGCTTTAGGTACTCTTTCGCTTTATGATGAAAAAATAATCGTAATTCTCGGCGGCTACGACAAACACCTTGATTATGCAGAGCTGGGTGAGCTTATCGTGAAAAAGGTAAAAACAGCCATAATTATGGGTGCTACAGGTCCTAAAATTGAAAAGGCAATTTTAGAAGCAGCAGATTATAAAGAGGGAAGCCCCAATATTATCAAAGTTGAAAATATGGAGCAGGCAGTTGCAAAGGCTTATGAAACAGCAGAAAGCGGCGATATAGTTTCAATGTCGCCGGCAAGTGCGAGCTTTGATTTGTATAAGAACTTTGAGGAGCGTGGCGAGCACTTTAAGAGCTTGGTAAAAGCACTTTGATTTTTTGATAAGGTTCACTAAGGAGAATTTTTATGATTGAACTTCTTAAAAGGCTTTGTACAGCAAAGGGCGTTTCTGGGCGTGAGGAGAATGTTTGCAAACTCATTAAGAAAGAAATATCTTCCTACGCTGATGAGGTGACTATAGATAAGAATAACAACGTAATTGCGAGAATCGGCGATACCTCGGAGCATAATATTATGCTTGATGCTCATCTTGACGAAATAGGCTTTATCGTTACATATATTGATGAGAAAGGATTTCTGAAAGTCAGCCAGTGCGGCGGCATGGACTATAGAGTTGTACAGGATACACGCTTCAAGGTTCTCACTGAATACGGCGAAATTACAGCTATTGCTTGTTGTCTGCCTCCTCATTTGGCAGACGGCGGTGAGGATAAAGCTCCTGATGCCGACAGCATTTATCTTGACACAGGCTTGCCGGCGGAAAAAGTTCGTGAGCTTGTCAGCGTAGGTGATGTTGTCGCATACGATGCAACTCCTGTTGTACTGCTCAACAATCGTTTTACGTGCTGTTCAACAGACAACAGAGCAAGCTGCGCACTGCTGCTCAGAGTGGCTGAGCTTATCAAAGAAAATCCCGTAAATTCCGGTGTTACGTTTGTTTTCACATCGCAGGAGGAAACCTACGGTAAGGGTGCTGCTACTGCTGCCTACAGTGTTTATCCCGATGAAGCAATCTCGGTTGATGTCAGCTTTGCCCGTCAGAGCGGTGTGTCACCTGCCGAAAGCGGCGAACTGGGCAAGGGCGCAATGATTTGCATTTCACCTGTGCTGTCAAGACGTATGTCGTATAGGTTTATATCTCTTGCAAAGGAAAATAATATTCCATATCAGCTAGAGGTGACGGGCGGATTGACAGGTACTAACGGAGATAAAATTTCCGTTACAAGAAGCGGTATTCCAACAGCGGTTATCTCAATTCCGCAAAGGAATATGCACACAGGTGCGGAGATTGTAAGCATTGATGATATAGAAAGCATCGCACAGCTGTTGTATGAATACATCAGAACTGCGTGTTGATAGGTGACAAATATGAATTTGAAATTGCTAAAAAAGCTATGTCTTGCCAACGGTGTATCATCAGGTGAGGCTGAAATCAGAAATATTATCATTTCAGAAATAGACGGTTATGCAGATGAGATAGCCGTAGATAAAAGCGGAAATATTATCGTTTTCAAAAAGGGTGCCAGCCGTGCGAAAAACAAGCTTCTTCTTTCTGCACACATGGACGAGGTAGGATTTATTGTTACATCGGTCAACGGCGACGGTACACTTAATATTGACGAGGTAGGCGGCATAGACAGACGTGTTATTTCCGGTAAAAGCGTAAAGCTGTGCGAGTCAAATGTTAAAGGCGTATTTGGTATCAAACCGATTCATCTGTCATCGGGCGACAGCAAAACCGAGATTCCAAAGCTTTCCTCAATGTATATTGACATTGGTGCAAAGGATAGGGAGGACGCAGAAAAGAATATCGAGGTAGGCGATCTTGTTGCGTTTGAAGGCTTTTATGAGGAGAACGAACAGTCTGTTATCACAAAGGCACTTGACGACCGTGTAGGCTGTATGGTGCTAATTGAGATGATTAAGAGTGAACTGCCGTATGATATGTACTTTTCCTTTGTTGTGCAGGAGGAAGTAGGACTGAGAGGTGCAAAGACAGCTTCTTATACGGTTGACCCTGAATTTGCGATAGTTGTTGAAACTACAACTGCGGCAGATATTCCAAATGTTGATGACAGCAAGCAGGTTTGCAGGCTTGGAGAGGGTGCGGTTATCTCTTTTATGGATAGACGTACTTTGTATGATAAGGAACTTTATAAAGAAGCTTTTAAAGCTGCTGAGCGTGCCGGCGTTAAGGCACAGGCAAAGCAGGCGGTTGCAGGGGGCAACGATGCCGGAGTAATCAATGTTTCGAGGGGCGGAGTGAGAACGATTGCTGTTTCTCTTCCGTGCAGATATTTGCATGCTCCTCATACAACTGCTTTTAAAGAGGATATCAACGCTGTTTGCGAAACTGTCAATGAGCTTGCAAAAACGATTGCAGGCAGCTTACTTTAATTTATGATATACACGAATGATTTTAGTCGAAGATTTGAATTTGACTTATATCGCCTATGTGAAAATTCGCCGTATGGTGCGAGAATTGTTTCGTATCATACGGCTTACCACGGCAAAAAATACGACTTTCTGGATTTTTGGCTGCAAAGAAATAATCAAGGAAAAGCCGTGTGTGCGTTTTGTAAATATTATTCCACATTGATTATATGCGGTACTCCATGTGATTATAGCGAAATAGTATCGTTTATTGAGATGCTTTCTCCATTAAATGTGATAACCGATAATAGTTTCAATCTTAACGAAAGCTACGTTAAGATTACAGGAGAAACAATGCAGTGCAGTAAAATTTTGTATTCCGCAAAGCTTCCCAGCAGCGAAGATAGTATATATAAGGTTGAGAGCAATATGCGAAATCTGAAAACTGTGTATGATATTCTTTGTGCCGAAAATGATGATACAGAAATGCTTCCTGATTTTGAAAGCTATTTTCTCGATATGTCACACAGGATACGACATGGTACAGCGAGAGTCTATGTGGTGACAAACAAATTCGGAGAAGCTGTTTCTACGGCGTCTGTACTTGCTTCTTCAAAAACAGCGGCTGTTGTAGGCTGCGTTGCAACGGATTATGATAACAGAAACAGAGGATATGCTTCGGCACTTGTTGCGTATGTAACAGGAAAAGAGTTGTCACAAAACAGGACGGTTTTTCTGCATCGAGAAAAGCAAATTTCCGTATACGAAAAAATTGGGTTTAAAACAATTGGCAGTTGGACAGAGTATCGTCATGTGAAAAAATAATTACAAGTTAATAATCAGTGTTGATTTAACTCGTATTTTGTTGTATAATTCTAAGGTAATTATTTTATATTTTTACAAGTACATATTAAATTTTTCAAAGAGGTGTTTACGATGAGCATTAGAATTGGTATTTATGGCTACGGTAATCTCGGCAGAGGTGTTGAGGCTGCAATCAGACAAAATAAGGATACGGAGCTTGTGGCAGTTTTTTCAAGAAGAGATCCTGCAAGCGTGAAGATTGCAACAGAGGGTGTTCCTGTTGTAGCTGCTGATTCCGTAGAGGAATATAAGGATAAGATAGATGTAATGATCATTTGCGGCGGAAGTGCAACCGATTTGCCGGTTCAGACTCCGAAGCTTGCAAAAATCTTTAACGTAATTGACAGCTTTGATACACACGCAAAAATTCCTACTCACTTTGCAAATGTTGACGCAGCTGCAAAGGAGGGCGGCAATGTAGGCGTAATTTCAGTTGGCTGGGATCCGGGAATGTTCTCTCTTAACAGACTTTATGCGAATGCAATCCTCACAGACGGTGTGGATTACACATTCTGGGGCAAGGGTGTCAGCCAGGGTCACTCAGATGCCGTAAGAAGAATTGACGGCGTTGCAGATGCAAGACAGTACACAGTGCCTGTACCTGAGGCTCTTGATGCTGTAAGAAATGGCGAGAACCCCGAGCTTACCACAAGACAGAAGCACACAAGAGTTTGCTATGTTGTAGCAGAGGAGGGTGCGGATAAGGCTAGAATTGAAGAGGAAATCAAGACTATGCCAAATTATTTCTCTGATTATGATACAACGGTAAACTTCATCACAGCCGAGGAAATGGCTCGTGACCACAGCGGACTGCCCCACGGTGGTCTTGTTATCAGAAGCGGTAAGACTGGTCTTAACGGTGAGCATAACCACATTATCGAGTACAGCCTCAAGCTCGACTCAAACCCTGAGTTTACAGCTTGCGTTCTGCTTGCTTATGCTCGTGCAGCTTACAAGCTTTCACAAGAGGGTGTAAGCGGCTGCAAGACAGTATTTGATATTCCTCCGGCATATCTTACTTCACTCAGCCACGAAGATATTATTTCTCACTTACTGTAAAAAATAGTTTGTAATTTGGTGGGCAGCGGATATCATATTCCGCTGTTCACTGTAGTATTATTAAGTAATACCGAAATTTTACTGAATATTATCGGTTTAAAACAACATATGAAAGCGGTATATTCGTATGGGAAATGCGATAAAACATTTTATGACAATTACTAAGCATAGGCATCAGGTTATTAAGCATTGCTTCAAGGCTGGAATTTTTTGGCAGGGCCTTTTGCATGACCTCTCAAAATATTCTCCTGTGGAGTTTATGGCAGGCGTAAAATACTATCAGGGAAACAGAAGTCCTAATGAAGCTGAACGAGAAGCCTACGGGTATTCTAAAGCGTGGATGCACCACAAGGGCAGAAATCGCCACCATTTTGAATATTGGACAGACTATAATCCGGATACTAAAACACTTGAACCTGTTGAGATGCCGCTTAATTATGTTAAGGAAATGTTCTGCGACAGAGTTGCTGCGAGTAAAATATATCTTGGTGATAAGTATAAGAATGATGATCCAATCAATTACTTTCTTAAAGGGAAAGGCAAAAGAATGATTCACCCAAAAACATCTGATCTTTTAGAAAAGCTTCTTACAATGCTGCGTGATGAGGGAGAAGAAAAAACCTTTGAGTATATACGCAACTTAAAGAGTACCGCTAATCACTGATATTTACTATAATAATCATCTATAATGCGATGATGTTGATGATTATTGTTTGTGCTGTATCAATATAAAGGGGGCTGCGGTTATTGGAATATTAAAAAAAATTAATAAAATTGATATAATAACAGCTGCCGCAGTTTTCTTTGGCGTGATAGTAACGATTTGCTGTGCTGTAAAGGTAAGTTCAGAAAGCAGTATAGATTATCAATCGGAAGTAGTTGAAACGAATTGTGAACCGACATCAGCAATTTCCGAAAAGGATTTACTAAATATTCAAACAATTGATAGTCCTCAGTCTAGCCGTAATGAAAGCGGTTTTCAAGAATTGTTTTCTACCGCAGTTGATTCTGTGAAAGAAAAGTCCACTAAAGATAATTCGACTGATAGCACTGTATCTGAAAGAAAATCATCTGATACTGATTCAGCTTCAAAGTCAGCAGCCCCAAAAGCTAAAGAAACAGAAGATACAGATAAAAACGACAAAATCAGCTCGTCCGATATGGAAACGGTAAATAAATCATCAGATTCTGATAATGTGAATTCTGAAATATCCGAAACAAAACTAAAAACAAAATATCCGCCTAAGGAATATCATTTTTCAATGGAGCATTTTTACCAGATGAAAGATATGCCAACAGGCTGTGAAATTGTAAGCACAAGGGCTGTTTTGAGTTACTACGGCGTAGAGCTTACATATAAAGATATGCTTGACCATATGTCAAGAGCAGAGCTAAAGATGACAAAAGACGGCAAGCTGTACGGAAAGACTCCTTATCAGGCATACTTGGGTGATCCCACAAAATACAGTGGGTTTGGCTGCTATCCTCCTGTGATTATGGAAATGATGGAGAATTACAATTTTGATCGTTTATACGCAGAAAGTACCTGCAATCTGCCACTGGATTTTCTTGCTAAAACATATGTTAC
>CACYEJ010000270.1 GCA_902773395.1 uncultured Ruminococcus sp. | reverse complement strand
TTTGTCTGTCCGTTGTGTGGAAGCGGTACGGGAAAACACGGAACAGGAATGACCACTAAAGACGGTATACACTATACTTGTTGGGCGTGTGGGGAAATAAGTAACGCTGACATATTTGAAATTATAGGCAAAGTAGAGCATTTACAGACCTTTAGAGAAAAGAAAAAAAGAGCTTGTGACATATTAGGAATTGAGTATCATACAAAAAGTGACCCACAAAGCGATTTTAAGGGGCTTATAAGCCCTACAGCGAACGAAAAGCCTGTAAGGAATAATAATACCCTCAACACAAAAAAGCCCGAAAATAAGGCAATAAAGACCGATTACAGCGATTTCTTTTTACAGGCACATAAGAACATAGGGAATACGGACTATCACAGAGGATTGAGCAGAGAAATATTAGACAAATTTAATATTGGGTATATATCAGATTGGCGATACCCTGACCGCCCGAACTCACCGCCAAGCCCACGACTGATTATTCCTACAAGTAAGTATAGCTACCTTGCAAGAGATACAAGAGCAGAAATTCCCGAATATCAGCGGAAATATGCAAAACAGAAAGTAGGCAATGTTGAATTTTTTAATATGTCAGCGGTAAATCAGACCGAAAAGCCTGTTTTCATTGTCGAAGGAGAAATAGACGCAATGAGCGTTATACAAGCAGGTGGTGAAGCAGTAGGATTAGGCAGTACATCAAATGTGGAACGATTTGTAAAACAGGTTACGCTGCCGCTGGGATTTAAAGGCTTTTTGATATGCTTAGACGCTGACAGAGCAGGAACTGAAGCAAGTGACAAGCTATATAAGTTGCTGAAAGAGAAAAAAATAAAGTGTGGAGTTTATCAATTACTGAAAAAGTATACAGACCCTAACGCTGAGCTTATGTTAAACCGAAAAGAGTTTTATGAAGCCGTACAAGAGGGTACTATCCACCCTGAAAAGCATATTGACAATGAGCAGTTAGAATTATACAAGAATAATCAAAAGCGACACCTGACAGCCCTGTTGACAGATATAGAACGGGAAAAAGACACAGTACAAACGGGATTTACAGACCTTGATAAACTCTTGGATGGCGGATTATACACAGGGCTTTACTTTATAGGGGCTATTAGTTCATTAGGTAAAACGACATTTTGTTTACAAATAGGTGAGCAGATAGCTTTACAATCAGCACAAAACAATAGTAAAATTGATGTGTTGATATTCAGCCTTGAGATGGCGACGAGTGAAATAATCGCTAAAGGGCTGAGTAGAAATAGTTTTATTGTATCTTCGCAAGATTATAACACGGAAAAGTATGCTAAAACTACAAGAGGAGTGTTAGCAAGATGGAAATACAGGCGGTATGAGGACGATAAGGCGAAAGATACTTTTGATAAAGCGGTAAGTCGTTATAACAGCTACATTGAACACCTCTATATCACTGAGGGGATAGGCAATGTAGGAGTGGAGGAAGTCAGAGAGCGAGTAAAAGAGCATATCAACATTACGGGACACAAGCCTGTGGTGATTATCGACTATATTCAGATATTAGCACCGTTTAATGAAAAAGCCACTGACAAGCAGAACACCGACAAAGCAGTTATGGAGCTGAAAAGGATAAGCAGAGATTTTGATATTCCTATTATAGGTATATCAAGCTTTAATCGTGAAAATTATAACAATCCTGTAAGTATGGCAAGTTTTAAAGAAAGCGGAGCTATTGAGTACAGTTCCGATGTATTAATGGGCTTACAGTACAAAGCCAAGAACGGACAGAGCCAAGCAGAAGCAAGGCAAGACCAGATAGAAAAAGGCAACAATGGGGAACCGCAAGAAGTTGAATTGGTCATACTTAAAAACAGAAATGGAAGAAAAGGAAATGCAAATTTTCGATTTTATCCAAAATTTAATTACTTTGAAGAAGATTACGGATTTATAACAAGTAAGCCTGTAAATGAAAACAGTACAGCAGATGATGAAGATTGGTTGTGTTGAAAACAATCAGATAGTGATAGAGAGGATTAATGAACAATGAAAAGCAGATATGATTTAAGGGCATTATTCTATAATTACATAGTGGATTATACGACATCAGACGGAAAATATATGCACCAAGTATTGAAAGTACTCAAAACGGATGTTGAA
>CACYEJ010000269.1 GCA_902773395.1 uncultured Ruminococcus sp. | reverse complement strand
TGTGCACTGTGCTGCTATCGGTGCCCTTATTCAGTCAGAACACCCTTACAATCCATCAGAAAGACGGTCAGCAGTTCAGCTTTGGGTTCGATGATAAACCGGTAATCACCTATACAGACACGGATCTGGTGCTTAAAACCACCAAGACCGAAGTCCAGTATCCGTTGGCATCGGTTGCCAAGTTTACGTTCACTGATGTTGAAGATGCCGTCATTCCCATAAAGCAAGACAGTAATGCCGCACAGTTGGAACTTGATGGCTACGTGGTTAGCATAACCGGTGCTAAAGCTGATATCAATGTATTGGTGATAGGTCCTGACGGCAAAACTTTAGGCACATATAAGACAGATTCTGACAGCAGCGTTACATTCAGTATTGCAGACCTGCCTCTAGGTCTTTACATAATCAACTCAGAAAACTTGACCTGTAAAATCCTCAAGAAATGAAACATACAATGATCAAATCAGCACTATTGCGCACAGTGGCAGTTCTGCTGCTCACACTTGAAACCGTATCGGCCACCGCTCAGTACTATCAGATGAAAGTACGCACACTGGATGGGCGCCTTGCGCAGTTTAATGTTGATCGTATAGATAGTATCTATTTTGAACAGGTTAATACAAATGTAACAGAGCCGGTAAACACGTGGTCTAGTAAATCGGACGTTGAAAACGAATTACTTAACGCGTACATAGCTTTAAAACAAAACTGTGTAACAAGGATGTTTGTATGGGGAGAGATGCGGTCAGACAACATCATTGAAGGTGATATCGCCTCTGCTGATGTACGTGGTATCTGCCGTGAGAATATTCGGTCATACAATGATTTTTGTCAATACAATGCTTTTTATGATATTATTAACCGTGCCAATAGAGTCTTGCTATTTGCACCTCAAGTAGTCAATCTGGATGATGATTATTTGAATGACGTTTTTTTGTCACATAAAGCAGAGGCTATAACCTTACGCAGTCTATGCTATTGGTATCTAATACGTACATTTCGTGATGTTCCTTATATAACCAGTTACGATGAATTAGGATATTTAAGGTTAAATACACCAAAAAGCTCATTCGAATCTATAATAGATTCTCTCATAAATGATTTAGAGTATATAAAGAATTATGCAATTCTCAAGTATCCTAGTCATTCTGAAAGCGTTTATCGCATAACAAAGCCGGTTATTTATACTATGCTGGCAGATATGTATCTATGGAGAGGTAATACAGATGATTATGACAAGTGTATAGCATTGTGTGAGATGATTACAGCTATCAAAACAGCCGATTATTTAAGCTTAAAAGAAGAACAAGGTGATAACTGTATTGTGAAATTGTTTAATGGTTATCCTCTTATTACAGATGTTCTGGATCATACACCAGGTAATTCCTATAATGAAATATTCGGAATTGGTGGTTCATTTGAGTCTCTATTTGAGTTCTCGTATGATTATGTTATTCCAAACCCTCTAGGACAATTATTCAACATTTATTCTAATTCATTCCAGTCTGCACAAATCCGAGCATTCCCCCATATAGGTTCTGGTTTTGATCCATTTAGAGAATGGGGGAATGAAGTATTTGAGCAGTCACAGGATACGCGTTTTTATCAGAATATTAAAGATACCTGGGATATCTGTAAATACGCATATAGTAAATTGGATTTTAAGGCTAGTGGTGGCCCAATATTGTTTGATAAAGCTTGGGTTCACGGAAATTATTCTCCTTGCAACTGGATTGTATATCGATATACAGAGGTACTCCTGTTCGAAGCTGAAGCCTACATTATGAAAGCAATGCAGGTCTCTAATGATACCACTATGTGTAATGAATATAAGGACAAGGCATTTAATCTAATAGATGCCGTCAACAAGCGTTCGGCTGTTGCAAATTATAATTATCATAAAACGCTCACCCAAGTTATTGACTATTCTGTTAATACTAGTGTGGATGAATTGGAAAACCTTTTGTATAAGGAACGTAGACGTGAACTGATGTTTGAAGGTAAACGATGGTTTGATTTGGTTCGTATGGCCCGTCGTGACGGAAACCAGAATCGCTTGCTCTCTTTGGTGGAGAAGAAACATGATTCATCAATTATGTCTGCCTTAAAGATTATGTTTAAGAACCCGTATACAATGTATTTCCCCTTACACGTTGATGAGGTACGCAACAGTCAAGGCATCCTTGTGCAGAATCCAGCATATGGAGATGACTAAAAAATTGATAAGGCGGGGGTGACGCAAAGGGGTCGTTTCTCTTTGCGTCGTTTTTGCACGCTTATCGGCCCATATTGGGCCCCGTAAGGTTGGCGACTGTTTTGATGTCGCAAATTGCGATATCAAAACATGTCTCTACTTTGCTCGCAAAAAAGTAGTATTTTTGTGAAAACTAATGCCACTGGGACTTCCAATCAACCGAATGTTGGGCGGAGTTCACAAAAGTTATTGTTTGCTATTATGTTTACTTAATACCTTATCATAGATTTCTATAGACTGTTCCCTGATTTTTTCTACGTAGTGAGTGGAAAACCTGCAGAAGAACAATTTGTGAACACAATGAGTTCACAATTGATGGAGTCAAAAAATGAGATTTTGAACTCACT
>CACYEJ010000268.1 GCA_902773395.1 uncultured Ruminococcus sp. | reverse complement strand
CGAGGGGGAACGCCTTGACGGAGTGCAGGGGAACCCCTGCCCCTGTGTAATTTTGTTGCCGTAGGTGACAAAATTACTACAGGGTTATTAACTTTGTCCGCTAACGCTTGACAAAGTTAATCAGAAGTACTATACTTAACGAAAAGGGGGCGGTAAGGTATGCCGAAAACAATCAGCTTTCACAACGGCACAGCTTGGAGCAGGGGACACAATATCCGTGACGAGAGATACACCGACAAGCAGGAACATATAGACAAGGCGCTCACGGAACAGAACGTTACTGTCCGTGATGTGCCTGTCCGCCAAGCCTATGCGGAGATATTCGGGCAAGCGGTCAAAGAGTACAACACAAAACAGAAACGCTCTGACCGACGTATCACAGACTACTATGACAAGATAAAGCAGGATAAACGCAAGCACCCTGTCTATGAGTGTATCGTGCAGATTGGTGACAGGTCTGACACTGGTAACTCTGCCGAGCTGGAAAAACAAGCTTTAATCAGATTTGCCGAGGAATGGGAAAAGAGAAACCCTAATCTTCGGCTTATCGGTGCATATATCCATTGTGACGAGCCTGACGGCACTGTGCATATGCACCTTGACTATATACCCGTTGCGGAATGTACAAGGGGTATGAAGTTACAGAACAGCCTTGACAGGGCTTTACAGCAACAGGGCTTTCAATCGGAGAACATACACCAAACAGCTCAAATATCGTGGCAGGACAGTGAAAGAGAAGCTCTGTGTGTGATTTGTCGGGAATTAGGAATAGACGCACAGCGTAATCAAGGCATAGGACATGGGCGAAAATCTCTCACACCGCAGGAGTACAGACGAGCCAAAGAGGAACAGCAAGCCCAGATCGAGGACGAGCTGAAACCTCTGAAAGAGGAATTGGAAGAATACAAGGAGCTTGATATCTCTTCCAAGGCTTTTGAGGTTGAAAAAAAGAAAATTCCACTAACGAAGAGAGTGTCCGTATCCGTTGAAGATATGGCACAATTAGAAAAACAGGCGAAGGCATATCGTGTAAATCGAAAAGAAGTAGATACGCTGCGAACACGAAAAACGACACTTGACGAGAAAGAACAGTCGCTTAACAGAAAGGAGCAGCTGCTCGATGAGAAGGAAAAACAGATAGTTCAAGATAAACACAATGTGCTTGAAGCATATAAGCGCCAGAAAAATGTTAATCAGCTTCTGTGGCAATCAGAAGCAAAAGTAGCAACTCTAACCGCCGAGAACGGTGAGCTAACGGCTCAAATTGCCGAGAAGGATAAAATTATCAAGGCATTGCAGAAACAGTTACAGACTGCTGAAGAAACAAACAGAGGAGCATATGAGTGCCTAACGAATGTAGTTAAGGCTGTTGGAATGCTTAAATACGATAACGAAGATGGTTACGGAGCAGAGCTGACCGAGGAACAAGGACGGTTAATAGATGCGGTCGCAAAATATGGGTCACGCTATGCAAAGGCAGACGGTCATTTAGACTTAGCAAAGGAAATGGACGAAAAAGTCAGCATAAGTCGTGGCATACAAGAAGATATTCAAGAACTAAACCCAAAACGCTCACGAGGTCGAGGGGATATCTCCCTCTGATTTTTCTTTTTCATCAGCAATAAACGCCCGCGTAATCACGCGGGCGTAAACTGCTGGAGAAGCGAGGTATTAGTGCCTCTGATCGTTATACTCTCTCAGGTACCGTCTAAACTATTTTTTGGTCAAAATTCTTGCTGAAATCAGTCTGATTGTCTCTCCGCGTTCGGTATACACCACCATAACGTGACCCGCAACGCCGTCTACGGCACTTATAGCAATATATCTGTCTTCGGTATCAGAGTGCGCCACATCAAACAGCTACAGGTGATTTTCATCGTCAAATACACGCATTGCTTTAGTAAATGAAATGTTATGCTTCTTAGTATTGCGGTTATTCTTTTCTTGACTCCATGTATAACTCATTATCATTCCTCCTTTCGTTTTGATATATATATTATATCATCCTATAGAATGATTTTCAAATATTTGACTTATACTAAACTCCATACGGTAGGCTTGTTCTCCAGCAGTTTACGCCCGCGTGATTACGCGGGCGTTTGTATGTCTTAGCAAAATTTTATGGGCGAGTTGCAAATGATTTTCTTTTCTTTTCTTTATATATATAAGCAAAGGACACTGGAGTACCTTTAAAGACCCTCTGGAGTACCTTTAAAGACCCTCTGGAGTACCTTTAAAGACCCTCCAGAGGGGTTTTATTTCTCATTTTTTTGAGCATTATAACAAAACTCAATAACTCAATAATGCTCATTTTTGTGAGAACAAAAGAGGACAAAATACTTGACAAGCCGATAAGAATGTGATATAATATCAAGTGAGGTGATATTTATGAACAAACGTCTGATATCTGATACGGTGACCAAATCAAAAACCGTAGAACACGCTGACGGCACGGTATCGGAAGAGACCAACACACAAGAACGTATAATAGCCTACCAAGACAACGAACCAGAGTTTATCAAAATCTACGTCAAAACGATATGTTTTGTAAAAGCGATTCCGACAGCACATACAGCAATACTGCTTTCCCTGCTAAAAAGAATGAGCTACGCAGACGACCAATATCCAATGATGGTCATAGTAAACAGCATTGTCAAGGAATCAATATCCCGTGAAACAGGGAAAAGCGTAAAAACAGTAAACAGAGCAATCACCGACTTTCTAAAGCACAAAATCTTATTCAGGATTGGTGGCGAACGCAGCGGAACATATCAGGCTAATGCAGAAATGTTCGGAAAAGGCAAGTGGAAAGACCTCATAAAGCTCCGAAAAGAGCAACTGGAAAAATTCGACGCCAAGATAGATTTCCTCACGGGAGATGTCACCGCTGAAATCAAACCCAAAGCGAACTATCAGAACAAACCGAACGAAGAATTTGACGGACAAACAACATTATTTGACGATGAAAGCGTGAGCTAAAACATGAGTAAAGAAATACCATTTATAGGGCGAGAGGAAAGCATAGACTGTCACGGGCTTGATTTCCTATGCCTGTACGGAAAACACATCAACGGCGGTTTTGTCGCTATCATCAATTGGGGCGTTGCAGCCGAACTATCTGCGCATGGGAACGATGTGCGATACAACACGGAAAAAATCCTCGCGGCGTTGGAACGTTCCCCCGATGTAGGTTGGCTTCCAGACAGCAAGGACGGACGGAAATCAATTGCACACGACCTCGCTCAAATGATAGGCGATCGGATAAAGGAGCTGCAATGAAGAAAGAGAAACAAATCCAAATCCCCGAAGGGGTGTTCCGTCTGCTGTTGGCGTACTTCGAGCCTTCCTCGCGGTTTCACTACAATGAGGATTTCGAGCAGACTATCATCAAAGCTCTGAACGACAAGCACGAGAAGATAATTGCTCACGAGCTGTTCTCGCTGTACAAGCGTGAGCCAACGGGAGCGGAGCGTGAAGCATACCGCCGCCAATGGCTTGACCACATCGGAAAGCCGAGGGACGAGCGCAACGAGGAAGAAAGCCCTGCGCCCGAACCGCCCGAAGATTGGAATGGCTGACTGAGTATTACGTCCCCGTAGT
>CACYEJ010000267.1 GCA_902773395.1 uncultured Ruminococcus sp. | reverse complement strand
ACTATAAATTTCTGTATTTGTCAATAACACAATTAACGAATTATCAAGTTCAACGTATAATATTTTTGTAATCTTCTGCATTTTTTGTGAACAAAACCAAAAAATCACCTCATTGCTTTTTATCCAAGCAACAAGGTGACTAAAAAAATTATATAATCATACTAATTATGATCTTTTGCTGTGGAATGCCTCATCAAGAATAACAGTGAGTGCTACTACAAGAAGTTCGTCCTCTGCATTTACAACTGAAATCTCGTATGTATCACCAAGAGCAATAATCTTCTTCTTTACTGTTGCATATACAGTCTTTGCTGCATCTGTGAACTTGAAGTTTACACCTACTGCATCACCGTCGAGCTTCCAGCCACGAGCATCATAATTCATGTCCTTTGTAATAGCCGGGAACTTTTTCTTAACTGTACCGCACTTCTGACCGTTAAGAGTAATATCAAAAGTCTTAACCATGTTCAAAACTTTCTGATCTACAAGACCTACCTTATTGCCCGCTGCATCTAAGATATCAAAATCAGCACCAGCTGCGAGAAGCTTCTTTTTAACTGTGTATTTAAGAGTGCTGCCCTCAAAAACCTCATACTGTTCAAGACCAAGCTTAACCTTCTGATGCATTGTTAAACTAACTGACATTGTTAACTCCTCCAATAAAATATAATGATATTTGCAAGATTAAAGTCTAATCTACGCATTTAATACCGTTAAAAGTTTATCAAAAAAAACATCAACTGTCAAGGATTTATACACAAAAATCATTTTTTCTACAAGGCTGTTCATTTGTAATGAACATAGGTATTTATTATTAACAAAAATCGACAAAAACGTTTAATCAAGTCCAGATGATATTTTCAAGTTTATTTTGTATCTTGGTAAATTTTCTTAACAAAGTTCATCATCAATGACAATTATTTCACCATAACAGCAATAGCAGAAAAGTTATCCATATTTTTGCCAGCTCCGTTTTTGGTGATAACAGTGCACATTTTATCAATCCAAGCTTCAGGAGTTTTACTATTTTTTAGAGCGGCTGTTATCTGCGATTCATCAATCAATTCCCAGAACCCGTCTGTACAAAGCAAAAAAGCTTGACAATCCTTTAACGACAAATCCGGAGATATTTCGTACAATGGTTTCTCCCAATCTGTTCCCATTGCTCTGAGAACACGGTTTCTATCCTCGTGAAATCTTATTTGGTTCTCGGTTATTTCGCCAATCTTCACAAGCATTTCAGGAACACTGTGATCTCTTGTCCGGACAGCAACCGTATTATTACTGAATACGTATAAACGTGAATCGCCAATATGACCGTAGCTAACCTTATTTCCGTCTGTTACCATTATAACAGCGGTTGTTTTAAGTTTTGAACGAGCGTTAAGTGCGTTCTGCTTAGCAATCAATGCTTCCTGTGCCGAACTAAATGCTTGGGATAATAATTCTTTTCCCTGAGCATGCGAATTTTTAAATACATCAATTACAGTATCAGCTACCAGCTTTGAAGCTATATTACCCATACCGTGACCGCCAAGACCATCGCATAATACAAAGCACTCCTGTTTACCTTTCGAAAACTGATTTATTGAATCTTCGTTTTTTTCTCGGCTTCCTTGATTAGTAAACAATGAATATTTTAGCAAACAAATCACCTCTCAGCAAGAAAATCAAAGCTTTGCCTGAAGAACAGTCATTACGCCTTTCATTACCATATTAATTGGTTCTGGGCTGTCGCCAAGTGAAAGATGATGACGCAAAGCCTTTACAATTACAAGCAGACTATCGGTATCGGTCGCATCAATATTAGCCTTAATGTCAAGCGGGTTGCAAAGCATAATTGCAGCAGACAGCTTGCCCTCTCCAGAATATGTAGGAACAATTGCTGACAAAGCCTTATCCAATGTTTTCTTAGCGTCAGGTGTATTAACATTGCGTGGCTCGTGTTCCTGAGAAAGTCTGTAGATTTTATCCTGAATACTTTCTCCTTCGTTATTACCTGAGGCACCCACAGATGAACCCGAATTAGAACTTTTATCGTGAAATCTTCTTACAGTAAGAGATAACATAGGAACTAAAAACGCAAGTGAAACAACCGCTATAAAAGGAAGAACGAATAATGACACTGCAATAATAGCCGCCTCAACTATGAGAAAAAATAAAAGTCCCCACCCAAATTCACTCTTTGAAGATCTTCCTGAAAAATCAGCGTATTTTTTGAAGAACAGTCCGATAGCTTCACCAAATCCTACGTTTGCCGATGCTTGAGAAGTACCCAAATCTGTCGGTAATGAAGAAGGTGCATCTACCATAACACCACCGTTCCAAATACCTACAGTTTTTTCTACCTCGCTTACAGCAGTACCACACTGCGGACAACTTGTACTGTTATCCGGAATTTCTCTGCCACAATTGTTACATTTCATATTACACTGTCGGGCGGCACACCCCGACAACTCCTTTCGTTTATTTCGCTAATAATCATCGACAAGGCTATGCCTTTTTCCTTGCGTATTGGATTATTCAGGTTTATCTTTTGTTTCTTTTTGAGCATCTGACGGGTCATTTACCAGTTTAAAAGTAATGCCGAATCCTTGTAACTCTTCTTTTGCCTCTTTATAATACTCATCTGACGTTTTGAAACGCCCTACTCCCGCATCCTCAAGATATGCCTTCTGGCGGTCAGAACTTACATCTATTACAGTAACATAGAATCTGCGATATTGTGATATAAGCTTTGCAAAGTCAATATCCTCTCCATACGTAAGTTCAATGTCTAATTGACCGCTTCCTATCTTGTTTTCTGACAAAACAGAAACAGTTTTGAACCGATTTCCTACAATTTTAAGATAGTTTAGTTTTTCCATTGGCAACAGGTTTTCTAAACTTTCATCGTTTAATAAATTGTCGTCCAGAACAAGTTTTGTCAAAAGTGTACACTTTTTCAAAGTACTGATATCAGAAATCTTATTATGTGACAAAACCAAAGTCTGTAGTGCTTTTAAGCTTTCTATACCCTTGGTATTTGTTATCAAATTGTACGAAGCATCAAGAAATCCCACGTTTTCAGTAAGATTTTTACACTTTGCCAGTTCTGCCAAAGATGTTATTTTATTGTATCTCAATGAAATTGATTGTAGTTCATCAATATACTCCAAAACAGATAAATCGGATATTTCATTAAACGAAATATCAAGATTTACAATATTAAAACATTCATGCAGCGGACTTATATCGGATATCCTATTATGACTTATATCAAGATCCTTCAATTTACTATGATCAGCTAGCGGAGAGATATCCTGAATTCTATTAAAACCAATGTTCAAAGTTATCGGACCCTTGGTGCCGCTGAATGCAGAAATATCTATTATCTCATTGTTTGAGAGATCGACTTTATCCATATCATCAAAAGATAGTGATGACAAAGCTGAGATATCAGTAATTTTGTTTCCTGACAGAATAAGAGTTCTCAGAGAAGTCATGTCTTTTATTGGCGAGATATCGCAAATATTACAATTACTAATTTCCAGATACTGCAAATTAGCAATTGTTGGGAAGCTTGTAACTTTAAGATCTTTCTGAACATCACTCTCTTCCAGTCCCGTCATATCTTTCAATGTCAAATGAGTTAAAGATTTCATGTTCTGCAAAGCCAAAACACTCGTTACGTCTGTATTTCCTGTAATTGTGAGTTTTTTCAAGTATGGTATTTTTGCAATCAATGATATATCACTATCAGTTAGATTACTGCCATCATTAACCACTAGCGTAGTCAAATTCGTATTGTTACTCAAATCACTAAGGTAACCTTTATTTTTTGAAGTAATCACAATAGATTCGGCTGTCATCAATTCAGAGGGACTAACAGAAGAAGTTTCAGAAGCAGAGGTTGTTGAAGAACCAGAACGCCCACTTTTTGACGAGTTTGACCCGGCAGCAATTGCAATGCCAGCAACAAGCAAAACTGCCGCAACACACGCTACAGGTATTATAACTCGTTTTTTGGATTTTGGAGCGTTGGGTTCATTAGAAGCTGCACTATTCGCATTAACTATATTGCTGTAGTTAGGTGTTGAAACAGCGGCAACTGT
>CACYEJ010000266.1 GCA_902773395.1 uncultured Ruminococcus sp. | reverse complement strand
CAATCAGTCTTCGCCTGGCGGCTTGACTTCTTGGGGTGTTCCGTCACCCGCAAACTTTTGAAAAAGTTTGATCAAAACTTTTATATGTTAAATCTTTTAGATTTTGAGTATAATAAAAATCACTAAATAATTCCTATTTGTCATTAATCTTCAATGTGGAGTTAGCTCAAAAATCAACTCCTAATTTCTCACTCCAAACTTACATCTCTCTTTAGGTGTAAATTTATGTCGTCTACTATAAATCTGCCTGCTTCACCGAACGAAAGACAGTGCCTATAGTCTTTCCGTCAAACAAATCATATAATCTTTTCGGCTTTTCACCGTTCATAATGCAGCACTCAATACCGTATGAGGTTGCATACTCCGCTGCTATAATTTTTGTAATCATACCGCCCGTACCACGGTTAGAGCCTGAGCCGCCTGCCATAGTGCGAATATTGTCGTTTATTTCATCAACAACATCAAGCTTTTGTGCATTGGGGTCCTCTTTAGGATTACTCGTGTACAAGCCGTCAATATCGGTGAGCATAACAAGTAAATCAGCGTTGACAATTTCTGCAACAATAGCAGACAGTCTGTCGTTATCACCGATTTTGTCGCCGTCAAGCTCATCAACTGCACAAGTGTCATTCTCGTTGACAATAGGTATTATACCCATTTCAAGAAGAGTTTCCATAGTATTGACAACGTGCTGTTTTTTAGTTTCAGTATCAACAGCGAATTTCGTGAGGAGAACCTGAGCAACATTGTGATTATATTCGCCAAAGAGCTTATCGTATATGAACATCAGCTCACACTGACCGATTGCTGCCAACGCCTGTTTTTCTCTGGTGCGAGAGGGGCGTTTTGATAGTCCGAGCTTACCCATTCCAACGCCGATAGCACCGGAGCTGACGAGTACAATTTCCTTGCCGGAGTTTTGTAAATCGCACAGAACCTTGACAAGCTGTTCAATTCGGCGAAGATTGAGTCTGCCGCTTTCGTATGTCAGGGTAGATGTACCTACCTTGACTACAATTCTTTTTGCTTCTGTTATTTCCATTTGTAAATTCTTTCCTTTTCTTTTACGTTTTACAGTAATAAAATTTAATTATTCACACAATATATTAATAATACAACGAATCAATCTAACTTGTTATGCTATTAAAAATATTACCTATATCCTTCTCAAACAGGCAATTCGCAAGCTCTTGCCTGTTTTGGTTTTAATAGAAAGATTTTATTTTTAGAGGGCTTTGATTTGCTTTTCCTAAAAAAGTTTGATCAAAACTTTAATATGCCAAATCTTTTAGATTTTTAATTTAAGCCACTGCACGTTTTTATAAACTCTTCAACCTGCTCCAAAATAACAGCAACTCCGCCCTCATCATTACTCTCAATATTAAGCGGCATAATCGGATCATGCACACTAAGTCTAAGTAAAAACCAGCCGTTTCCATGCTCCTTATCAAGCGATACTCTTACTCCCTCTCGACTGTCATCTGCAAGTGTCCAGCCTTTTTTAGTGAGTGCATATTCATTGAGCTTATCTATAACGCTTTCTCCGTAGCTGCGGAAATCATGTTCTGTAATTTTATAGCGAACCTCTTTTTCTTCCTTAGCCTCTTTCAACTGAGAAACATACTCCTCAAGCGTCTTACCCTCTTGCTTTAGCTTAGCCATTTTAATAATGATTTTCGTACAGAGATATGCACCGTCATCGAGGAAGTAATTCTCACGCATTGCAGCATGACCGGAAGTTTCAATAGCAAGAGGACAGTTAATACCCTCTGAATTAAGGCGGATAGCTTCGTTGATAACGTTCTTATATCCCCTCTTAAAGCGATGATGTTTGCCGCCTAAGGTACTCTCAATAAATTCCTTTAAACCGTCCGATGTGATAGAATCTGTAACGATTGTACCGCCGTCGTTGCCCTCAAGTGCAATTGCAGAAGCAACAGCGACAAGACGGTTACGGTTAATTTCGTTGCCGCTGCTGTCAACGGCACCCCCTCTGTCAACGTCGGTGTCGAAGATTACACCAAGGTCAGCGTTGCTTTCCAGTACAGCCTCGCAGATAGATTTCATAGCCTCAGCATTTTCGGGATTGGGAACATGATTGGGAAACATTCCGTCCGGCTCCAGATAACGGCTGCCCTCAGTATCAGCGCCGAGCGGTGCAAGAACCTTTTCCGCATAGAAGCCGCCTGCACCATTTCCGGCGTCAACAACAATTTTAAAGCCGTTAAGAGGCTTATCGTAGTCATTTGCGTTGACTTCTTTTTTTATGATATCACGAAGTCTTGCGGAGTAATCGGTCATATAATCAACAGGCTTTATCTCGCCTTCTGAGATGTGGTCGGGAACTCTGCCGTCTTGTGCCAGTTCTAAAAGTGCAGTGATATCCTCGCTTTCCAAACCGCCCTCACGGGTAAAGAATTTTAGTCCGTTGCGGTTGAACGGGTGGTGGCTTGCGGTAATCTGAACAGCGCCGTCACAGGCAAGGTCAATTGTTGTCATAAACATTGACGGCGTAGACGCAAGACCGCAGTCAAGCACAGTAATTCCGTATTTCGAAAGAGTTTCTGTAACAACCTTTAAAATTGCGGGTCCGGAAATTCTCGAATCTCTGCCGACTGATACAACAAGCTCACCGTAATCTTTTCCAACCTTATCAGAAAGCCAAACGGCAAATGCATTAACGATTGCTTCACAGACATCGCTTGTGAGGTTGACCGGCTCGCCCTCAACACCCTCGGAAGCAACGCCACGGATATCAGTGCCGCTTTTCAGGTGACTCCATTTTTCTTGTAACATTATAATGTATCTCCTTTTATTGTCAATGGTTTTACGGGGAATCATTCAATGCAGGGTATTGCATTAAAAATTCTTTCTTTTATTATACATTATATTTTTCAAATTGTCGATAATAAAAATAAAAAAGAGGTGCTTAAATTGAAACATTTAATTGAACTTCGCAATGTAAACAAATACTACTTGGGAAAAAGCAATCGTATTCATGTTTTGAAGAACATTTCAATGACAATTGACAGCGGAGAATTCGTTGCGATTACGGGCAGCAGCGGTTCAGGAAAATCTACGCTGATGAACATTATCGGCTGTCTTGACACGCCTACCACAGGCAGATATGAGCTTGCCGGTAAAAATGTTATGCGAATGAACGAAAGGGTACAGGCACATATCAGGAATCAGGAGATAGGTTTTATTTTTCAGGGCTTCAATCTTATTTATGCGCTAAATGCTTTGGAGAATGTGCAGCTGCCACTTTTGTACAGGGGACTTCCGCAAAAGGAGCGGACTCAGCTAGCCGTGAGAGCTTTGAAAATGGTAGGATTAGAAAAGCGTATGCAGCACAAGCCGTATGAGCTTTCAGGCGGACAGCAGCAAAGAGTGGCAATAGCAAGGGCAATTGCAGCAAAGCCACCGATTATTCTAGCTGATGAACCTACGGGAAATCTGGACTCTGTGTCAGGTGAAATCGTACTTGAAGCATTGCTCAGGCTTAATGATATTGGTAAGACTGTTATTCTTATAACTCATGATGAAAAAGTAGCAAACCTTGCTAAGCGAGAAATCAGAATAAGTGACGGAGAAATATTATATTAAATTTAAAAAAATAGTTTAGTGTATCAAGTAATTTTATGCAACAAAAAAAGACCGCCTAAGCAGTCCTTTTTTGGGTCTAACATCTAACATCAAAATTACAAGGAAATAGCTAAATTAATTACTTGTTGACAACAGCATCTCCTGTGTCGCCGAGCAAGTTGAATCTAAAGAGCTTACTCTCATCATCTGGGTTTTCAGCGATGATATAAGCTTCTGCAATCTTACCGCCCTCAATGAGCTGTGTCAAACCAACGAGCTGGCAGAGCTTACTCTTCAAATTGAGGTGGTCTCCCTCTTTTGTTACTAAATATACATTACCTACGCAAGTGTCAAGCACGGCAAGGAATGCAGTAACATCAATGTCATGTAATTCAAGAATCGGTGTCATAAAT
>CACYEJ010000265.1 GCA_902773395.1 uncultured Ruminococcus sp. | reverse complement strand
GTCGGGTCTTGGAGGAATGGTAACTCTTGGATTATTATTATTATTATTATTATTATTATTATTATGAGGCATTCGGTAGGCGTTGTTTCTAGGCTGCTGGTAAACGTTGTTGCGAGGGGGAGTTGTTTGCTGCGGCTGCTGATAACCTGAGCTTTGCCTATTAGGGCGAGGCGGAATTGATACACGTATATTTCCGGAAGACGGTCTTTGCGGTGCCTGCCGGAAGTTAGGAACGGGAGCGGAAGGAACAGACTGCACAACAGTTGGAGTGTTTCGGCGTGGCTGTGAGTGGGATTCTGTATGTATACTTGTGAATTTTGGAATATCCTTATTGCCGAGATGACCCAGCACCACTCGTGCACAAAGCTTTAAATTGATAAGCTGTGTGTCTAGGTCTGTTTTGTTCTGCAAAAGCAAAACGTCCGCACCGCTCAATGCCAATAGGTAATAGAAAAGAAACTCCTGTACTTTTGAAATATTTTCTCCAACTACCTTTATACCGTTTGAAATATAGCTGTTGTTCATCAAGTCACCAACAACATAGTCGTACCAGAAGAGAAGCTTTATGGCAAAATTCTTTTCTATAGATTCTGTGATTTGCTTTCTTGATTTGCGAAAAACAATAATTGTTTGCATTAACGCTTCGGAAAGAATGTCTGAGGACTTTTCATTATATATAGTAGTTTGCAGAGGCGCAGACTTCGGTTTGAAATTACTTAACCAATTATTGTATTTTTCATCGTATTCCCTTACCTTGTCCGGAGGGAGCGGCGGTAAAGCAGACAGTCTTTTGTACGCTGAGGAAACTCTTAATTTGTTATCCATATCCAGTACATCTGTAACATAACTGTTGTATTCTCCTATTAGACATATAAAAATATTATTATTTGCCAATGTTTTATGGGTGCAAAAATCGGAAATAGATTTTATGTTTTGGGAGTTTTCAATGAACAATTCGGTTCTTATCATAAAATACACCACCTTTTTTGGGAATTTTCAATTAAAATTAGTATTATAATTGTACCACAATCTAAAAAAAATATCTACCAATTTTTAAAGTTTTGTGGTATAATTTTAAAGGCTGCCGTAGCTTTTTATAAAATATCGGTTTGCGGAGAATATTGAAAGATTTGTGTATATGAAAATTTGACAATAGTATTTGAGGATTTTGAATAGGAGAGAATTTGAAAGAAAATGAAAGACGAAAAGATTTACTATAGCGTCGGAGCGTTGCTGTATTGTCCGGCGAATAAGGAGAGCATTGTACGTTCGATTGTTTCCGAAAAGCTCGGTAGGCATTATTCACTTGCACTTTGTCTGGAGGATACGATTGCTGATGACTTCGTGGAGCAGGCACAGGATATAATGGTGAATTCACTAAAAAAGTTATATCTGCAAAGTCAGAGCAAGGAGTTTTACATTCCAAAAATATTTATTAGAATTCGATATGCCTATCAGATTGGCGATATTATGGAATCTCTAGGACAAGCACAGAGCTTAGTCACAGGTTTTATTATTCCTAAGTTTATACCTAAAACAGCAGATGATTACATTAACGAAATACTTAAAATCAACGAGCTGTACAACCGCAGAATATATATGATGCCGATACTTGAAAGTCAGTCGATGATTGACCTGAGAACACGTTATGATATTCTGTATGCTATTAAGGATAAGCTCAAGAGAGTAGAACCTCTGGTTCTTAATATCAGAGTAGGCGGCAATGACCTCTCTAAGCAATTTGGTTTTAGACGTCATAGTGATGAGAGTATTCACGATATTAAACCGGTGTCGAGTATTTTCAGCGATATCGTTACAGCGTTTGGTCTTGATTACGTTATCTCCGGTCCGGTGTGGGAGTATTTTAACGGAAGCAATTGGGAGGAGGGACTTAAAAATGAAATTGTTGGAGATATCCTCTGCGGTTTCATTGGAAAGACTGTAATACACCCCAATCAGATTGAGGTAGTATATAATGCTTATAAGGTGTCGCTGAAGGATTTACAGGACGCAAATTCGATTTTGAATTGGAGTACAAATTCTGCGTCATTGGTTGCGGGAAGTCAGGCGAAGGAAAGAATGAACGAGTATAAAACGCATTGTGTTTGGGCAAGGAAAATTCAGATTTTAGCGGAAGTATACGGTGTGAGAAATGATTGATTGTGATATCTAAAAGAATATCATATAAAAGTTTTGATCCAACTTTTTCAAAAGTTGGCGGGGTGCAGGGGCAGAGCCCATGCTCGCTGACGCAAAAAACATCGTAGAAAAACAAACACCCCTCAGCGAAACTAAAAAAACTTTCTAAAGAAAAACAAAT
>CACYEJ010000264.1 GCA_902773395.1 uncultured Ruminococcus sp. | reverse complement strand
TTTTCTAAAATTGCCTCCTTTTCGTCTATCCATTTAGGTTCCACTTTTTTAGTTCCGATTTCCCCGGTTTTGTAATACATCAAAATATCTTCGATTATCATTTTGGTTATCCTCCTTTCCATGAGGATAACACTCACGCAGGCCTTCGAAGCGAAAAAGGACAATGCCTTAGTATCTGGTGTCAAAGAGAAACAGACTTGCCATTATTGGCAAGCCTGCGTTTAATCCAAACCGCTAGTTATTTTTCCAGTTGAGGCGTCTGTGGAAACGTCTTTCATAGCATAAGACCAATAAAATCCGCCTGCACTCTTTCGATTGCCTCGACATACCATAGATATATCGCCTGAACTGATTCCAAGCATTCTAGACGCTTCTGAGATGGATAAAAAACGTCGAAGTTCAATTTTCGAGTTTAAATCATACATGATAACTTGCTTTGATCTCCTTTGAGCACTTTTAACTATTCCACACTTCGGACAACCAGTTCCGGTTGTTCGTTTTGCTATTGATGCGGGATATTCATAACCACACACGGGGCATATCCACCATACCCGTATATCTGAATGAGGCCTCACTTTACTTGGAGTAAGGTTTCCATTTTTCAATTCATGCCACTCAGTAGTCAATGCCGGATATTCTTCTGTCAATGATCCGGTTCGAAGTCTAGTCATATATGAACGTATATCAGCCTCATCACGGTCGATATTTATGTCAACTTTGCTATGAAAGACTGCTTTCTTTCGCGTCCACATATTGGTTTCTGGGTCAATCTGATCTAACAAAACTTGTATAATCTGGGCGAGTTGATCATGTTCATACATTTTCCCTTCAATACTCAAATACCGATCAGCAATCCCCAAGTTCCCTTCAGACATCTTTTCTCTTAATCTTAATAATCGTATGCCATGCTCATGGCATATTTGATACTTCTTTCGCTCTCTACCCAGCTTATTGGCCTTATGCCATGCTTCTCCATCATATTCAATTGCAAGCTTGATGGAAGGAATGAATATATCTAATTCCATTCCATTCCTGAAGATCTCAGTATAACGATTAATGGCGTCCGGAAACACCTTTTTTACATAGTAGAAGACCGCTTGTTCTGCGAAGGATGTTTGACGACCTGAATTACAGATTGGACAATTCGTACCTGAACTGCGATGCAAAAGTGAAGCGCTATACTCATGCCCTTCTGGACAGAGCCACCACACCTTTTTCGCAATACCGTAGGATACATCGGAAGGTTTTAATACACCATTCTTTGTCGGATGCCATTCTGCAGCAAGTTCCGGGTGAGTTGTTGCCAAATCATTAATACCAGCAACAACAGTTTTTCCAGCACAACATGGACAGCCTCGGCCAATCGCCCTATTACTGATTTTCGCACGATAGTGGTACCCGCATTTAGAACAAACCCAGAAGGCAAAGCTATTACTTTTAGGCGTATAAGCTTCCGGTCCGTTAACATTCTTTTCATAATCCCATTCTGCTAACAAAAGAGAATTGTGAATGCCACCTTTCTTTTGCAGTTCATGTTCATGTCGCGCTTCACCACGTTTCTTTGCTGCGCATTCAGGACACAAATGATGCTTTGACCTTACTCTGTCGCGAATTCTAGCCTCCCACTCATGACCGCAAACTGCGCACTTCCAATGCGCAGAGTAAGTAGATCCATATGAATACTCTTCAGGATCTCCGTCATTAACTGAGTAGTCCCACTCTTTCGCAATATCAGGATAACTTGTCAGCAAATCATTGAATCCTTTTAAAACCCGTCTATTGCTGCAATACGGACAACCCTCCCTAGTGCGTTTATCAGGAGTCGCTTCAAATGTGTGGCCTTTCTCGCAAAGCCAAAAGAATGGTTTATTACTATGCGCAGCAACTTGCCCAGGCGTAATATCACCATTTTTTGTTGGATGCCATTGTTTTGCTATCTCAGGATATAATGACGCAAAATCATTAACCCCTTTTATAAGCTTACCCAAAATAACTACCTCTTATGTTAAGTGCGATTCAATTCTGGCATTTCTTCTTTCGGAAGTTGATCCACATCAAGAAATCTCCAAATATGTCCAACAGATGTTTTAGGTTTTCCGTCAGCGCACCCGCTAATGGTGCTGACACTAACTCCAAATGCTTCCGCTGCAACCGATACAGAAAAATACGATCTAACTTTCTTACCCGTCAAATCATACATTGTGATCGGCTTGCTTCGTAATTCAGACAGATGCCTTTTCACTTCATTAGAATGATGTTTTCCCTTGAAATTGACTTGACCTGTCTCTGCAAATCTTTTCTTTGCCTTAGCACTCAACTTCTTTTTGGTTTCATCTGTATGATGCGCACCTTTGAAATTCACAACACCGGTTTCCTTGTAGCGTTGTTTGGCTTTTTCGCTCAACAGCTTCTTTGTCGCGTCTTTATGCTTCGCTCCTTTTGAACCTTTACCGCCTTTCGCTACATTGTATCCTTTTTCGGGGTCTGTACTGTCATACTCCTTTATCAGTTCCTGTTCCAGTTTACTTGCTTGTTCTAAAGTCAGATTCGTGGCTATGATTCTGTGGTCAAAACT
>CACYEJ010000263.1 GCA_902773395.1 uncultured Ruminococcus sp. | reverse complement strand
ACAAGCTTAACATCAGTGGATATTCCTGATAGTGTAACAGAACTTAGAGCTGCTTTTGAAGGCTGCACAAGCTTAACAACAGTAAATGTTCCCGAAGGTGTAACAGACCTTGAGTCTGCTTTTTCCGGCTGTACAAGCTTAACAACAGTAAATATTCCCGAAGGTGTAACAGACCTTGATTATGCTTTTGAGAACTGTACAAGTTTAACATCAGCAGTTATTCCTGTTAGTGTAACAGAAGCATATAAGGCTTTTAGCGGTTGTACAAGCTTGTCATCTGTTACAATTTCCGAAGGTGTGACAGAAATAAGAGATTATACATTTGAGGGCTGCACAAGCTTGAAATCTATTGTTTTTCCAAGCAGTGTTGAAGCCGTTGGTTCAGGTGTATTTAACGGTTGTACAGCTTTGAAAGACATTACTTTTGCTGGTGATGATGCAATCTTTTTCTATGACTGGGCTTTTAATGGTTTAACGGAAGATGTTACGGTAGAAGTACCAAGAAAGTCATATGGCGGCAGTGGCGTGTACCGAGGCTGTGAACCTGATTTATGGGACAATGAGTATATCGTAAACGGAAAGAACCCACGTTTCTTTGGCGATGCGACAGTAGTTATCAGAGATAACGGAGTTACATACACCAAGGTGGAAGCAGTCGAACCCACCTGCACAACAGAAGGCAACAAGGAATATTACCGAGGTTCGGACGGAAAGTTCTACTGGGACGAAATGGGCTATAAAGAAGTTGACGATACCGTAGAAAACGATCGTGGAGGATACGGATATATTATTCCTGCAAACGGTCACGGAGAAAAGATTAATTGGATTTGGAAAAAGCAGAGTGACGGAACGTATACGGCTGCTGCAAGATTTAGCTGTTACGCCGGAGATTTGGATACACAGTCCGTTACAGCTACAGTTACATCGGAAGCAACAGAGGGCGGTATAACATATCATGCTGTTGCAGCTTGTCCGCTGGAGAATTGGACATCTCCCTATTGGCTGTGGGATTGGTCTGCTCATGAACATGAAACAGGTCATGAGGTGACGGCTGATTACTTTGTAGAAACCGAAAAGTATTCGGTTACGGTAGAGGGCGGCACAATCACCGAGGCAACACAAAAGGACAAATATGATTCGAACGACTGCGTAACTGTAACAGCCGACAAGGCGAAGGACGGTATGTTCTTTACAGGCTGGTACATTGGAGATAAGTGCGTAAGCACGAATTCAAAATATACATTCTTTGTTACAAGTGATACAACCGTTACCGCAAAGTATGAGGAGCAGGAAGAAGAACAGCAGGCTGTTGTTTCGCTAACCCTTACCCGTACTAAGGACACAAGCAGTTATTACGATACTCAGAAGGTTGCGTATGTAGATACATGGTCAATCCCCGATGGCTGTAAGCTTGTTGAAGCAGGCGTACTGAGAGCATACGATATGGACATTACCGATGTTACTCCGGATAATGCAAAGGCAAACGGCGTAACTCAGAACAAGTCCTCTCTCAAAACCAAAAGCGGTACATATAAGCTTAATGTAAGAATGAAGTCTTCTTCAATAGAAAAGACCGTTTACGCAAAGAGTTATGTTATTTATACCGACTCAAAGGGCGTTAAGCACACTGTAATGTCCGATATGCAGACGAGTGAATACGTTGAAGAATAATTGAATACACTGTAAGGAGGAATTTATTATGGATATCAGAAGCTTGTATGAAGAGGCTGAGCTTGAGATAATTTGCTTTGATTCAGAAGATGTTATCACTACAAGTCTCGGCGGCGCAGGCGAAGGCGGCTATGAAGAAGAGTTCGAAGAGGAATAATTTTTATATATTCTTAATTTAACTATTTGTGTTAATACACGTCAAACGGTGGACAGCATATGTTGTCTGCCGTTTTTTTGCAATTAAATTGTGAATTTTTTATAATAAATAAAGAGCGATTGTTGAATATTTTTAAATACTATGCTATAATAAATCTAATCTTAGTTGTAATGAAGGAAGATGAAACTTGAAACATATATTTATATTGATTAGCTTTGTTGTTCTCTCGACAATTTTCTTCTCTGGCTGTTCGAAAAACGATAAGTTCAACTCTTCGAACAAAAACGATATTTCGCAAACAAAACCTGCATACGATGTAAGCGTGTTCGATGAAAATATTGATGACCCGATAAAGGTAATTTATCAAAGAAACTATGAGTATTCCGCTATATTTGAAACAGAAGATAAAGAGATAATAGACAGCCTTAAAAACGCTCTTAATGAAATTGAAATTGTGTCTGAATCAGAAATGGCGGTTGATGATTACGACGATATAATAACATTTGTAATGTCAAATGGAGATACGCATACTGTTAGATTTGAGTATAAAAGACTGGTGAAAAACGGTAAGCGTTATAATGTAAATGGTTATGATAATGTGAATGAGATTCTAATATTATTTTCAAATGAAGAAGAATATTAACAGGAGGGATAATCATGTCTAAGAGAATTGTATGTCCAAAATGTAATGCTGTGATAATGTGGAACGAGAGGGAATCTATAACACAATGCAAACTTTGCGGTACAAAATATAAAATGCACCCGAAAAACAATGTATCGTCTGCTTCGGTTCAATCTGCTTCCGTGCAGCCTGTTCTGATGCCGCCTTTAGGCAGAGGGCAGGTTGATTACCTTACCGTACCAACTGAAAGCATTACACGAAACAGACCGCTAATAAAAAGCTACATTCCTAAAAACTGGAAGTATGAGTGTAAGTTCCTCTATGAACGAACCGATATGGTGAGCAATCCGCTTGTGCCGGCAATTGTATTTACTGCACCGGACAATTCTGCAAAGATATTCTATGCCGGGGAGTGCTTCTATAAGCATATTGAGCCGATACCGCAAAACGCTCAGCTTCAAGGGGCTTTAGATGATTTTAGAGTAAATAGAAATAGTCCGTCTTTTCTGCGGCTGAAATCGTATATGTCTGCAAAGGATTACTGTAATTTTCTTGCGCAAAGCACCGGAGCAAATACTCTCTCAATACTCAGCGAGAAAAACGCCGACAGCACCGAGCTTGCACGACATAGACAAATAGCAAATAATTTCACATCAAAAGGCTTCTACAATGTCAATACAGAATGGGCAGGCAGAACCTACAGAGGAACAGACGGCAGCGGACAAAGAGTAGCAGCTGTATCTGAAACTCGTGTTATTCAGATGTCAAAAGCTAAAGTTGCTTCATCGCTGCAAATGGCACCGGCTCCGGGTATGTTTGGAATGCGTATGATGCCGAGAATGGTACAGCAGCAGGTTGAGGAACATTTCTGGATAACGCAGTATGAGCTTACGCTTCTGTGTTTGGAGTCTGTATATAACAGGGCAATGGAAGAGTTTAACAGAATAAACCAAACTTTGAATTTCCTTCCGGGAATGGAACAGTCGAAAGCCGATGCAATTGCTTTAGCACAAAATGCACTTGCCGGCATTGCTCAGAATCAGGCTGCTTCAATGGACAGAAGCTCGAAAATTATAGCGGATACACAAGCCTATACTTCAAATATACAGCATCAGATGATATCAGATAATGCGGCTTCTCACAACAGGGTTGCGAATATGCAGTCTGAGATGATTCGAGATGTGAATGTTTATAATACGAACACAGGCGGATTTGTTGAGGCGTCTACGTCTTATGACCATGTTTATCAGAATAGACAAAACCCCGATGTGTTTGCGGCACATCAGGGAGATTCTTTTGAATTTGGAGTTGATTTTGAAGAATTGACGAGGAGTAACGGGGATTATTGATTTGTATTGTTATTCTGAAATAGAATTTTTGTCAATCAAATCAGCTTCATAGAGCTTTTGTATCGACATCATAATACCCAGCTTTGCATGATACCAAGTGAGTCCGCCTTGAAAATATACGGCATACGGTTCACGTATGGGACCGTCTGCACTAAGCTCAATTGACGAACCCTGCACGAACGCACCAGCCGCCATGATAACCTCGGAGTCGTAACCCGGCATTGCCCACGGTTCGGGAGTAACGTAGCTGTCAACGGGAGCGGCAGCCTGAATTCCCTTGCAGAAAGCAATCATTCTCTCCTTTGAGCCAAGCTCTACCGCCTGAATGATATCGTGACGGCTTTCGTCCGAACCGGGCACCACCTTAAATCCAAGCTTCTCATAGCAGCGGCTTGCAAATACAGCGCCCTTCAATGCTCCGGCTACAACGGTCGGCGACATGAAAAAGCCCTGATAAAAGGCAGGCATAATTCCCAAATTTGCACCTACTTCCTGCCCTAGACCGGGGGCACTCAAACGGTAGGCACATTTTTCTACGCACTCAGATGTACCGCAGATATAGCCGCCTATCGGAGCAAGTCCGCCGCCGGGATTCTTAATCAATGAGCCTACTATCATATCAGCGCCCACGTTTGAGGGTTCTGTTTTTTCGACAAATTCTCCGTAGCAGTTGTCAACCCTACAGATTATATCCGGCTTTATAGATTTTACAAATGATATCAGCTCACCGATTTGCTTTACCGAGAAGGTGGGGCGTGTCTGATAGCCCTTTGAACGCTGAATTGTTACCATTTTTGTTTTCTCGTTGATTGCGGCTTTTATGCCGTCATAGTCGAATTCTCCGTTTTCAAGCAGGTCAACCTGAGCGTAGGTAATGCCGAATTCCTTTAGGGAGCATTTGGATTCACGTATTCCAATAACCTCTTCGAGCGTGTCATACGGCTTGCCGACAGGGGAGAGAAGCTCGTCACCCGGACGCAGTATCGCCGTGAGAGCTACTGAAAGAGCATGTGTTCCGCAAGTAATTTGAGGTCTTACTAGAGCGGCTTGCGTGCCGAAGCAGGCAGCATAAACACGTTCGAGGTTATCACGTCCTACATCATCGTATCCGTAACCTGTTGTGGCAGCAAAGCAGGCGGCATTCACTCTGTTCTGCTGCATTGCCGAAATCACTTTTAACTGATTGTACTCGGCAACTTCGTCTATTTTTGCAAAACGTTCATTTAATTCATCAAGTACCTTTTCGCTGAAATCAATTACTTCATCGCAGATACCAAGCTTATTATACATCTGATTATCCATAACACATATTCCTATCATTAATTTTGCTTTTGTACAATTTTGTATTCATCGCCCATTCTGAAATACGGGCAGCTTTTAAAATGTCCTTGAGTATAGCGGTAATACTCGTCCTCGTCAAGATTTACAGAACATTCATAACACTCATATTCTTCGTTGTAAGAATAATTTACGCAGTAATCACAATTGTTTTTTTCGCTCATATTATCACCTCTCAACATTTTTCGTATATCAGTATAAATGAATTTGACGTGATTGTCAAGGGTTGTCTTTTTATGTGAATATGTATTGTCAATAAACCTCAGAATTGGTGGTTATGACTTATTGTCAGGAAAATTTATACGATACTTAATACAGGTGTAAAGTACACTATTGACAAACAATTTGAAATATAATATCATATAATTAAGCTTTCAGTACAATGAACTGAAAACATAGGTTTGTGAAGATT
>CACYEJ010000262.1 GCA_902773395.1 uncultured Ruminococcus sp. | reverse complement strand
CAAAAGAAATGTCTTTTTCATTTGTGTTGGTTTTAGTAAGGATGTTTACTCATAAATAATAATATACGCCGCAAAGTTAAATAAAAAACTTCAAACTTCAAAGTATTTCGACCTAAAAACACAAAATTGTGAATAAAAATTTTGAAAAGTCAAAAAATATCAATAATTTTGCACACTCAATTATTATAATAATACTCCGAGCCCCATACGAGCCCATAAGTTAATAACCCTTCTTTCCCATGCAATCACCAGATATTTGGGGCGATATCCCCTTTGGTAACTACACATATCCTTACGACTCACTACTCAATAGTCCCGACTCGTTGCAACACGCCGAATCTATGCGCATGCTTCGAGATATCTATATCGTGAACGTTGAGTCCTCGCAAGGTGCCAACCAGTTCATCAAATTCTGTCGGCAATGTAGTGAGAATTGGTTACCTTCGTTATTTTCTTCCGAATCGTTTACCATTAAACTAATCTTATTGCTCCTCATTGTCGTAGGGCTTTTCTTTCTTATCGTCCCTACGTTCAGAAATAAGTTCAAAAGCTGCACGACTACGATCCGTTTAGCGACCGTAAGCCTTGCCCTTATGCTTCTTGCTGTTCCTCTTGGTAGTGATTATTTTCCAACTATATTCCTTACTATCCTTGGTGTAGGTTTTCTCATCCTGTTTTTATATTTCTTAGCACGCGAATCATTATTAACCAAAGAACATTTATTCTGGACTTCTCTTCTTATCTTCACAATTATCACAGCTTTCATAAATCTCTCTGAGCCTATACCTAATCTCATTCAAGTAAATGATAATAACAATCCTTTAGACTGCTACTTCCTGGTTGTCTCCACAGCCTTCCTGCTGTTCACAGTACTGGCATTCGTCCTTGCTTTGCAAAAAACATATTCATCCACTGAATCGAAATACGATAGAAAACAAAAACTCTTCTTGTGGGGTCTTTTTTCCTGGTGCTTTGCATTCCTTATCTATTTCATAGGAACCTATTATAGTGGCACACAACGGTCATTGCTGACTTCACTATTCCGTCCTGCCTTGTCGGCCAGCAAAATCTTTATTCTTGCCGACAATGCTGCTGATATCACATTGCCGCTTCGTCGTAGCGGGGTATTCATGGGCATGCTTTCATTGGCTCGACTGTCTGGTTTTCTCGTTTCCGCTCAGGTCATCATCAATTTGATTGGTGCTCGTTTGAAAGCCTCAATCAAGATATGGTTTGCACATTGTCACGATAGTTCCCTTTATGTGTTCTTCGGTACCAACAATGCTTCCATAAATGCTGCCAAATCCATAACCGAATCTAAAGGCAATAAACCGCTGGTTGTGTTTGTGGATACTGCAGAAGACACTATCTCCAAATCGAAAACAACCTTTGGATTTGGATCTCTTATGTCTTTATTTACCCACAGGAAGGAAGCATTCGAGGCTGTCGATAAGGCCAAAAAAGGAGGTCTTCCTGTCTTGTTGGCCATATCCTCTTCCAAACTGGAAGATTCCGACGATTGCAAGGAACTGTCTTCAATTGGTCTAAAACAATTAGAAAGACTGATTGGCGAATCTTCAAGAACTGAGTTCTTTTTCCTTTCGGAAGATGAAAGTGCAAATATTGCCGGAGCCAAGAAACTAACCGAGCTACTGAAAACAATTGTAATAAAGGAGTACGAAATATATTGCAATTGTCGAAACAATAATTTAAGTCAACTATTGCAGTTCAATGATTATAACATCGAAGCCGTTGATTTTGCCAAACTCGCAATTGATCAGTTGAAAAGCGATTCCCAAAGAACTCTTGCTGACTTAATTGCTTTCGATGACAAAGGATGCTGTAGTTCTCCATTTCATTCCTTGGTGATAGGATTGAATGAGGTCGGAGAGGAGGCAGTCAATTATTTATACGAATATGGTGCATTTGTCAACCACAAGATGTCGCGTAGCGATTTCAAATGTTATGTGATTGATAACAACATGCATGACTTGGAAGGTCACTTATATTTGCGTAGCCCAGAGTTCAAATACAATGATGGGAAACGTGACCAAAATGTTCATGTTACTCCATTATATCATGAAGTAGGCAGCGAAGGCTTCTGGAACTGGCTCGACCAGAACATTTCATCTCTACAGTTCATCCTCATATCTTTGAGAAATGAAGATGAACAACTTTCTTTAGCCGACGAAATCTACAATCTTGCCATCCGTCGTCGTTCAAATAATACTACTTTCCCTCTCAGAATATATGCCTGTGCATATTCTTACAACAGTGCAAGCAAACTCTATCTGATGGCGGATACTTACAGTAAACTCAACGACTATGGCAAAGTGGAATTGATTCCATTTGGAATGTCCGATTTACTCTTCCAATACCAAAACATTACAAAGGGGGTAAAGATAAAACATGCGAAACGATATTGCAACTCTTATAATATTACTGCCGAGCAGCTGTTAGGACGTCGCATCACATGGGACGACCGACGTAATTATGCTCATTCAATAACTTCAAAGGACAAGCTTGCATCAATCCTGGAATTATTACGCATGGAGTCGCAGGATATCAGCAACGAATATCATCGCATTACTAAAATTTCAATCATCAAGCGTGCTCTTGCTCAACACACCCAACAAACTTACAATATACAGGATCTTTATGATGTGTTGCCAGAAATCGTGACACCTACAATGAAGGCTGATCATATCACCAGCGATGATTATCTCAATTCATTGATCGAGAACCTTGCCGCCATGGAACATGTACGTTGGATTGCGAGTCATGAGATTATGGGCTTCCAGTACGATGCCAACGTCAAAAAGGGATTGCGTTCGTTGCTTAGGAAGCATCCATACATGTTGGATTGGGACAAATTATCAAACGACATCAAGCTCTTTGACATCGCAGTAGTAATCACCTCTTTACAGATTGAAAAAGATGAAGAAAAGTAAAGCATACAATCCTCAACCGATTGACACATCAGGCGTCGAATTGCCTGCTGAGCTGATGGATTTAGCAGAAACAATAGCTCGTAATGTACATGATGTTTGGGCCAAGTCTCGCATTAACGAAGGCTGGACCTACGGAGAACAACGCAATGATGAAAAACGTCAGACACCCTGTCTGGTAGATTATGACGACCTAAGCGAGGAAGAGAAAGCCTACGACAGGAACACTTCTCTTGAGACTTTGCGACTTATTACCAAACTGGGCTTCAAGATAACCAAAGATAACTTAAATCAATAGTCTTAATACTCATTACTATGGGCGAAAAGATATTTATTAGCTATAAACGAATAGACAAGAAGAAGGTTCTGCCTATCGTCGAGGAAATCAAGAAGAAGACAGGTGTCAACTGTTGGATTGATCTGGAGGGAATCGAAAGCGGCGACCAGTTCGAAAGAGTCATCATCCGTGCCATCAAAGAATGCGAAATCCTCGTCTTCATGATGACACGCAACTCGATTGCTCCCTACATCGATCCTAAAACTGGCCTTCCCGATTACGACAAGCCATCGTGGACAGAAAAAGAAGTAAAGTACGCCTTGGAACAGAAAAAACGTGTCATCCCTATAAGTGTCGATGGCACAATGGTTTCCGATTGTGATTGGCTTGCTTTCAATTTTTTGGGAACTGATTGCATCATGTACAACAACAAGGAACAAAAGGATAAACTGTTCCGCAACATCACCAAATGGTTGAAAAAGAATGAAGAGCCCAAGGGGAAACCATCGCCCAAGGAAGAGGTGAAACAAGATCCTAAACACGAAGTGAAACAGCCGACCAATGTCGAGACCAAGTCGTCTTCCCGACCCAATACACTTCCTGTCAAACCAGCAAGTACTTCATCAAAGCCATCTTTCACCTATATGGCCATTGCCGCTGCCATCGTTCTGCTTATTACGGCCTTGGCATTTGGTCTTTGGCCAAAGAATGCCAATGTTGAACCTACCACAGCTGAAAGCGTTGCCATCGATGATAGTGCTTCCTCCTTAGCTTCTAACCAGCCATTAATTGAGACCAAGGAGACACCTCAACCCAGCGCAGGGAAGGAAAAACCTGCAAAAAGCAATCAGCCTCAACCTGCAGCACCATCTAAGTCAACCACTGAACAATCGTCCACCACTGAACAACCTACACAAAGTGAACCTGTCGAAGAAGTTATCCCTACAATCGAAGGTGCTCCCAACGATCTTGACAGCATTGGTGCATGTTATCTGTTTGGCAAGGGCGTGAAGAAGGATCCCAAGCAAGCCGTCATCTATTT
>CACYEJ010000261.1 GCA_902773395.1 uncultured Ruminococcus sp. | reverse complement strand
AGAAACATACCGTGTACAAGACCCCATACAACAAATGTAAGGTTTGCTCCGTGCCACAATCCTGTGAAGAAAAATACGATTATTTTATTAACAGCCGTTCTAAGCTTGCCTTTTCTGTTACCGCCCAACGGTATGTATAAATACTCCTTGAACCACGATGATATTGATATATGCCATCGCCGCCAGAAATCCTGCATACTGCTTGAAGTATACGGGTAATTAAAATTCTCCTTAAAAGTAAAACCCAGCATTCTTCCAAGCCCTATTGCCATATCACTGTAACCGCTGAAATCAAAATAGATCTGTATGGTATATGCAATACCTCCAAGCCAGCATGTAAGAATACTCAGATCGCTGCCTCCGAGCGAAAACATTGTGTCCGCTGCGCTTCCTATGGTGTTCGCTATAAGTATCTTTTTTGATAATCCGCATATAAATCGTCTTATTCCCAATGCAGTATTCTGCGCGGTTATTTCTCTGCTTTCAATTTGCTTTGCTATGTCATAATACTTGACTATAGGCCCTGCTATAAGCTGAGGAAATAACGATATATACAGCAAAACATTAAAAAAGCTTTTCTGTACAAGCGACTTGTCTTTGTAAACGTCTATTACATATGATAATATCTGAAATGTAAAAAAGGAAATTCCTATCGGCAGTCTTATATTCGGTACGGGAATGTCTATCGAAAGTACAGAGTTGATAAGTTCTGTAAAAAACATAGTATATTTAAATATACACAAAAGCACCAAATTGAACACTATTGACATCACCAAGAATGGTTTTCCGCTGCTATTAGCTTTAGCTATTGCAAGACCCAAAGCGTAATTTACCAAAACCGAAAATATCATCAGAAATACGGTAACAGGCTCGCCAAATGCATAAAATAATAGACTCGTTATTATTAAGATAACATTCTTTGCTTTTATAGACGGTATTATCAGATACAAAACATAGGTAACAGGAAAAAACAGAAACAGGAATACTGTTGAACTGAATACCAAGCAAAGCCCTCCTCTTAGTTATCAAAAATATAGCTAATACTGTTCACCTTATCATCGTCTATATAGAACGAAATAAACTTACTGTCGATCATGTATCTGTATGTATTACCGAGTGTAACATACTCTTCACCGTATGCTTTAAACACATCATCAAGTTCAGAACCTATACCTATACCCTTAGTTGTTTTGTAGGTATCGCTTGTTACTTCTACACCGACAACATAATCTATAGAGCCATCCGCATTGGGATAGGTGTTCACTGTAAAACCGTCATAAATATACGTTTTATCCTCAAAACCTGAGTATTTACAGCTTGGAGCAGATATTATATCAATCGGTTGCCCAAATGCCGCAACCACATCGTTAATGTTATCTTCCAAATGTATTTCAGCTCCGTTTATAGAAACAACGAGATCACTTTCGTCAAACCCACCTGAACTATGAATATCATTATCAGAAGTTTCTTCGGAAGGATTATTACTTTCTGTGTCCGAGTTATTCTCGTTCGTTTCACTGCTTACTGATGCGCTTTCCGAATTGCTTTCATAACTGTTTTCCGAAGACTGGTTATCTATCGGATCGTCAGATACAACGGCTGTACTCTGAACATTTGTTATTTCGGCAGATGAAACCGACTTGCTGCTCTGACTTGTCTTATCACTCTTACTTGATGATGAACTGCTTGTTTCAGATTTTGAACTTTCGGAGGATTTCTTACTTTCCGTATCCATTTTTGATACAGTATCCTTTTCGCCGACTTTCGAGTCCGGTTCAGAATCTGTCACCGTATCTTTTTCTGATTCTGTTTTGCTCGTTGTAGTCACTTGCTTTGTTTCCGCTGCAACGGAATCATTGTCAGAGTATAAAACACGAGATACATCCGCGTTGCCGTTATTCTCATCGGACTTACTTCCACAGGCAACCATGGATAAAACAAAAAACAATGTTGTTAATACAATTAATAAAACCTTTCTCATATAAATAATCCTTTCTTTATCAACTAGTAATTTCAACTGTACATAATGTATCTGTACAGATAAAAGACTCTCCGTTTTTTATGTATGCGTTAATGCAATATGTACCCTCGTCAACAGCTTTCGTATCAATAAGAAGAGAAAAGCCGTAATCGCTTCGATTTTCTGTTTCAAACAATTCTGATTCAAATATCGGAAATGCTTCATAACAAAACACGCTGTTACCTTCTAAGGTAATGTAAATATCTGAATTATCTTCAAAATACATCTCGTCAAGTACACCGTAAATTTTAAGCATTCCGCCTTTCTCTGCTGTTTTGCATTTGTTGCTTTCACTTCTGATTATTGACGCAGATGTATCAAGTTCTCTTGTCGGCGCACTCATTACGGGAGCTTTTTCGGTAATGTTAGGTATATTTCTCTCGACTATTTCAAGAATAACATATTGTGCGTTTATATCTTGCATCAGGCTGAGCCTGTATGGAGTTTCTCTTGAAAACTCAGCTTTATATGAGCCTTCGGCTATAAACGGATATAATGAACGTCCAAACGAATCGCGGTACATTAAAATACTTGCGGTGTTATTCTCATTTATCGTTTTTATTGTCATATCATCTTCTGTTTTAAAATTACTGATATAGTTAAAGTTGTATTCTATATCATAAATTTCTTGATCGCTCAAATTATTAAGCGTCGGAAAAAGCATGGAGTCCAGGTCGCCGCTCCAACTTTTCTCCGTATGATGAAAAACACTTGAAAAATCATCATGCTCTATCTCCAGGGAATCCATAAGTGCATTATATACAAGCAAAGCCCCTTCATTTGTCCAGTGTGAATCCCTTTGAAGATATAGCACCTTATCTTGTGAAAAAAACAACTCAGTTAAGTCAAGATAATTTACCGAATATTTATCCAAAGCAGAATTTAACATCTGCAAATTTGTAGATTTTCCGCTCTTAACATATCTATCAGGCATAAATTGAGGATAAACGGTATTTTTATTTGGAGCAACCATACATAAAAAATCTCCGTCACTGTCCTGAACGTATTCCTGCATGAGCCCTATTGTTTTAGCAGTGTTATTAACTCCTCTTTGTGTAAGAGTATTTCTTGCAAGGTAGTCGTCTAATGTACTGTAAAAATAAAGCCAGTCATTCTTTCCAACAATAACCTTTTCATTTGAGGAAACAGAAAAAATCTCTGATTTTGTAATGCTGTCCAAGGTTACTAATTCTTGCCTGAAAGCAAAATGCTCCGACAGATACGTTTCAAATTGCGACGGCCATTCAAGATTCACCCTGCCGTCCTCCGTTGCGAAGGACGGCATCGTAGAAAGCTTACGGCTTTCCGCTGTTTCATCTGAGCTAACAAATGGCATAAATACAATGGGTATCATACATAATACAAAAAACAGCATAGTATAAATAATTCTAATTTTCTTTTTCATATCAATCATTAATTTCAATAATTCGAGGGATACACATATCGATTGAAAGTAAATCCCAGTGATTGCAAATAAGACGTCGATAATCCGTAAAATCCGCTTACTCCATCATAATTGATCCATGTTCCATCCACATAAATCTGATTCCAACAATGTAAGCTTGTATAGTAGCCTGTTCCTACAACTACTCTTGTTTGATAACCGGCACGCTGTAAAAGAATATCCATCAAAGCTGCGAAATGGTAGCAGGCTCCATATCCCCTATTCATCGCAAATGCGGCAATACTTGCCCAATCTGCATAATCGGGATTATTGTAAACCTGACCCTCATACACAAAATAATACCCTACATGGCTAATAACGTATGCGCATATTGAATTAGCTTCTTTACCTATTGAAGATAGTATTTCATCAGCCTTGTATTTTGCCAACGGACCGGTAATCGTAGTTACCTTTTTGCATATACCATTAGACTCTATCGTATAAAGACCAATGGTAGTATTCCTTTGCATTACTCCATTTACAAAACAATAGGTGTTTCCGTCTATTGCAAGAAATCCTTCTGCGGCGGATCCATCAGTATTAAAGTAATATATCTCTGTATCTATATTTTGCCACCCTTTTACTTTGTAGCCATATTCATTTCTATAATAAGTTTTGTCGTTTTCTGTATAGAATCCGGTATAAATCAATCCGTCGCTTTCAAAAAAGTATTTTACTCCGTCAATCTCATATTCACCGAAAATCAGTTCATTTTTTACAAGATATCCCTTTTGACCGTTGAAATCGATCCATCCGTTTTGCATTACACCATTCTCGTCAAAAACATAAGTTGCTCCGTCAATAACTACTTCGCCGACGCTCATTTTACCGTTTTCGCCGAAATAATATTTTTTATCATCTATCACTTCCCAGCCTTCGACTGCATAACCGTATTTATCTCTATAATAGGTACCATTAGAAAACGTTACAAACCCTGTATAAAATACACCGTCTAATTCGAAATTATATTTTTCTTCGTCAATCACATATTCTCCCGTTGCAGCCGATCCGTCTTCCGTGAAATAATATGTCTTGCCGTCAATTGTATGCCAGCTGTATTGACAAGCTCCGTTTTTGTCAAAATAATAAAGCTTCTCGTTTATTTTCTGCAAGTCTGTTGCAGTTGTATGCTCGTCAATAAAATAATTTAAACCGAATTCTGTTTGGCACCAGCCTATAGCAGACGCACCATTTTCTGTAAAGTAATATCTTTCACCGTTTATGGTCTGCCAGCCTGTTGCATATCCTCCTTCCGGGTAAAGATAATAATGTCTTTTGTTTATAAGCAAAAAACCACTCTTAACATCGTAGTTTTCATCGAAGTAAAAGGTTTTTCCGTGTATCTTTGTAAAGCCTTGTGAGATTACACCGTACTCATCAAAATAACAATGAATATCATCTAAGGTCTGCCAGCCTGTAAGCGATATATTATTCTTGTCAAAGTAATATGTAAGACCATATATATTATTCCAACCGTTCAACGGTAATCCGTGTTCATAGAACATTTTCCCATTATCGGTGTACTGCCAGCCGTCTATCAAAAAGCCATTATCGGTAAATACATACTGTGTACCGTCAATTTCCTGTTCTCCCAAAAGAAGCATTCCGTCTTTATCAAAACCGCATTGTACTCCGTCAATGTTTACAATTCCGGTAATCGGAGTACCGTGCTCGTTCTTCGCATAATACACTCCATCAATCGTGTACCATATAATAGTTTCTGCTGAATTACTATTTAAACTATTAGAAAGATGCAGAACATTTCTTAATATTATTAGAGCGTCAACAGTTGTTATTCTACCGTCATAATTAACATCTGCCAGAGAGTAACGATCCGTATTTCCTTTTGATAAATTGAGAGCTATTCTCATAATATCAAGTGCGTCAAATGCTGTAAGCTTTCCATCGCCGTTGGTATCTCCTAACATCGGATTTCTCGGAACGCTTTCATCGAAGGGACAATCTGCTGTTTCTATTGGCATATCCGGAGTATCCGGAGTGTCCGTAGTATCGGGTGTGTCGAGAGTTTCTGAAGTATCAGGTATATCTGTGGTATTAGGTATATCTACGGTATTAGGTATATCAGGCGTGTCCGGAGTATCGGGTATATCCGGAGTACTATAGATATGCCGTACAGAGTTTTCTTGAGAAACCGTTCCGTTTGCAAAAGCTGTTATTCCTCCTACTCCGGTTATCGCACAAACAACGGTTAATGCTAGGATAAAACAAAGATATTTTGTATATTTCTTGTTCAATTAAAACACCTCATTATTAGTTATTAAAATTTGTTATCAATATTTGTTTTAGATTTTTTACACTGCAATATAAGTATAACAAAATACTCTATTGGTTGAAACACAAAAAAGTAAACAAACACCAACAAAAGAGTGTCTGTATTAAATAAGAGTTTATTAACAATATTTTGTCATCTTATTAATCCAATATCATTCAGTGAAGTATAGAGGTTGAAATACATGTCTGTATATCTCACATCAATTCAAATGAGATACACATATAGACTTCCTCATCGAAGAAGTCTATATGTGATGTAGATCCGAGAATATATTAAACGGTATTAATATAATCCTCTCCGATATTCCCTTTTGTCGGCAAATGTATCGTGTATCGAAGCACCTGGAGGGCATCAGCTGCCGTTACTTTTCCGTCTCCGTTTGCATCGGCAAGCTTTTTCTGAAGTTCTGTTAAATTGGCAAGTCCAATAGTTGAACGCTGTATTAACAGACTGTCGGCGGCGGTAACTCTTTCATCACCGTTTATATCGCCACACTTCCCTATTGGTATAGGAATATCCGGAGTATTAGGTACATCGGGGGTGTTGGGTTCGTCCGGAGTATTGGGTATATCGGGTGTGTCAGGTTCGTTGTCCTTGGTACTATCCGTATCACTTTTAATGTCAGTTGAACTATCAGTTCTTATATTGGAATCCGTATCGCTTACACTGTCTGTACTTGTATCGGAATCTGTATCACTTACACTGTCTGT
>CACYEJ010000260.1 GCA_902773395.1 uncultured Ruminococcus sp. | reverse complement strand
TGGTATCAGGGATAGGTTGCAGTGAAAATGGAGGTGACAATACTATGCATAAAGCCAAAACAGTTTTAATCATCTCACATTTTGTGACAAATAGTTTTGTTCAACTTGCTGTCATTGCCTCATGTATCGGGTTTCCGAGATTAGATGTATCAGCGCAATTGATGGTTGTAATCCCAATTGCAATTGATATGATCACTACCGCATTTACAATAAAGGCCGCCAAAGAACAATTGAGTCCGAATGAGATTGTAAGGTATCAGTTTATCGACTGGCCGATGGCGATTTTGGGTTTTTTTATAATCTATAGATACCCAAATAGCGAAATTGGGATCGCAGGCCATTATGCTGCCGCTGCAGAATTGTTATGGCTGACCGAGAGAGTGGCGTTCCTCTTTCCGCTCATGGTCAAGAAGAAGGCAACAAAAGAGCCGGATCTTGAAGAAATCATGGATCTGCTGGGCTCAGACAGAACTTTGGATGCGCAAGGATATGGAATCATAAAGGCAAGGGAAATACGTCCGTTTTTTATTTTAATAATGCCTGCAGGGAAAACCAACGCCTGGCAGAATTGTGCACGGGTTGTTTCAGACAAAAGCGATGATGAACTTCGTCCTTACTTTTATGATCTGCTGCAATGGCTGAGAAGCTTGGAATTGCCAGGGGCTTCAATCATGCTCAATCGTCTGAAACAGTATCAGAGAAAACAGACAGACGAAGAACAGCTTGAAGAATGCCTGACAATGGCTGAAGTCCATGGCGAAAATGAGTGGGCGGATCATTTGCGGCAGCTAAAAGACGAAGGGAGACGGAAAGAGGAAAACGCAGAAGACAACTCGAGAAAATGAAAGGGAAGATCTGAAGGGAGTTGACAAAATGATACAGGAGCCTTCTTCCGTCGAAGAAAGAGGAAACGTTAAAGGACCCGGATGACGGCCAGGTTGCGAAGAAGACACTCAATTATACCTATGATTCCTTAGGAAACATCCAGATCATAAAGGAGGGAAGTACAGAGAAACTAAGATATCATTACGACAATCTGAACCGCCTGACCAGCACGCGAGATGAGGGCTCTCACAGAATTGAATGGGCGGTTTCCAGGGTCAACCATCTTCGTTCCCTATAATAATTAACAAAGGAGAAATGAGAATTGAGCAGTCACATCTATGTCTATTTAAACGAAAAAGACGTAGTTCTTATTGAAAATCTGCTTCATCAGAAAGGAGCGTCCTTTTATGACGCAAATGGGGATGAGGTGACCGAGTTGGCTGCATTTTCAGTATTGAAACAAGAGTATTATATTGGTTGGGAGAATAGTTGCTTAACTTATTCTCCATGTGACACATCAATGAGGATAATTCAGCCAGCTGTCTTCTATTTGCCAGATGTATGTTCAAAGGCAGAAAAGACTTTATTTCGATCGATTAAGGAGTTTTGTGTCAGCAATTTCAAAAAAAACCAATGGTATTATTTTGGCTCAGGCATTTATCAAGACTGGCTTGGTTATAAGTATCATTTGGCGTGGTTGGAGAGCCAAAGATTCCTGTTCAAAAAGGATCAGCTTGATCAGGTTTGGGAGACCATAAGGAAGAATCACTTTATTATCAGAAACAATAAGGTGAATGTGGACCAAAAAGAAATCGTCAATCTAAAAGGAAATTCCTGGGTTGTATTTTGCGAGAAAGCACAGGTATATCCTGAAACTATTGATATTCATTACGATACTTATAAAGGGGAATTTGACGGAATTCAAGTTTTCGAACATTATTTAAAACAGATTGTGGAATATTCTGAAAAGTCAGATTGTGTCTTTTTATCAAAAAGAAAGGATTGTTACTGCATGTCCATTGATCAGAGGAAGTTTTATGAACGAGATGCGACTTGTATCGCAGTATTTCACTCAATAAAACAAGTGCTTGGCTTACCAGTGGAATCAGGTGTAAAAAAAAAAATAAAACTGTGAACAATTTGAGAAATGCTTGAAAAGCTTGATGTGTACTGGTAGAATAGGCCTACTGGTGAGCGACGCTCCATAACACGGTACATCAAAGGAGTCACTATGGGCAACTTGAACCATACACAGCTGATCCGT
>CACYEJ010000259.1 GCA_902773395.1 uncultured Ruminococcus sp. | reverse complement strand
TTTTTGCGACACCAACTTTATCAAAACAACGTGAGGTGCCTATCAATCAGGCTCTCCTGTTTTGCGTGATGAACAATCTCGCCAGCGTTCAGTTCTCCGACAAGCAAAGGAGATTTTGGATTGTGAAGCCGCATTTTTTTCCTTACATTATCTCTGTTATAATTAGCGTAGCAGTATTTGCAAAAATGTCCGCATGTGTCGTATGCTCCGATATCTGTTCCGAGAACGCAGGCACAGCCAACTCTTTGTGACTTAGTTTTAGGTACAAGTAAGTTACTGCCGATTGCCGCTTCAAAAGTTTCCTTTGTCAGACAGCCAGCACAATCTACTCCATATGGTGCAAGCTCTTCGCCCTCCACGCATGACTTTATCGTTATATTGTAACGCTTACCGATATTTGCGAATGTCTTTCCTAATGTAATTCTGTCATTGTGAGCAACCGCATGTGCCTGCGGAAAATTTCTCTTTACCTTTTCGTAAATATCTATAAAGCTGATAACGCACACCTTTGTATATCCTGAAAGAGTTTTACACATCTGTTCAAAATCGTAGATGTGCCGCTGTATCGTGTAAGTATTGTCTATAAAAATTGGATCGTACCGCCAGCCTATGGAGTTGATACCGACAATTTTCGATAAAGAAATAAAGCTACTCATAACGTCATCTTTCGGTGGCACATTCGGCTCAACATCTTTGCCGTATGGAGTTATTGTTACAAACCAATACTGATGAAAACTTTTAAGCTCGTCTAAATGTTTGAGCATAGGTTCGGGATTTTTCGTGCAGAAGGTAAGGCAATCCACCACATCAGGCGAAAGCTCATATCTCGTTACATAGTCGGGGCGATATGGATTTCTCACTAGTACATATCCCTCATGTATTCTGTTTAAAAACCACTCAGAATAGAATGCAGGAATATCAGTACGCATACCTGTATTGATTATCAAGATTATCACCTTCCTGTTTATATTTTCCCGTTCCCATTTTAAACTCAATTTTTCTTAATTAAATATACCATGATTGTTATCTTTGTGTCAAGTTTTATTATACACTATCAAGCTTTCGAGTTAAGAACGAAAAAACAGGATTAATCTGAAATAGGTAAACAATACTATTCGAAAATTAAGTAGAGAAAAATTACTCCTCCCCTCAGTTGAGAAGCTGAGCGGAGTTTCACTGCTTGGCTCTCACTGTACAAAACTTGAGAGTTGCTTTGAGTTCGTCGATAACCACGCCTTAGTGACTTTCACCACAAATCATTGATATACCCGTCATTTAAATACAATAGCTCCCGAAACAACTTCGGGAGCTATTGTGTATTACAGTATTATGTCAATATCAAATGTCGAATAACAGGAGATATTATAAAAGCTCCTTGCCAAGTTTTACAAGATTTTCAATATCTTCATCACTTGGTGCATCATTTACAATGTAGCCCTCTCCTCCAATAATCTCTGCACCTGCGTTCTTAGTGCGTTCCTGCCAATCACGCATCCACTGTCCGTCGCCCCAGCCATATGAACCGAAAAGAACTACCTTCTTTCCGCTGAGATCGCCCTCAACTGATGCGAAGAACGGCTCGAACTCGCTCTCCTCTAAAAGCTCGTCACCCATTGCAGGGCAGCCAAAAGCAAGCGAATCATATTCCTTTATATCACCTGAAAAATCTGATACTGCTACAGGCTCTACACCCGCACCCTCTGCAATGGCTTTTGCCATAGCTTCTGTGTTGCCTGTTGAACTCCAATATACAACTACTGTTTTCATTTTTCAATCCTCCTGAAATTATTTACGGCATAAGCTAACTCAACACCGTTATCTATATTATTGCACAGATAATCTCTGCAATATACATATTCATTAAACGTCTTTTTTGCACCGCTCAGATTGCTGTAAACCTTCCAAAAGCCGCAGAAAAGATAGTTTGCTCCTTTGTTCTCTATAAAACCAAGAACATCATCAACGGGATATCCGAGAAATATTCCTATCTCATGAGGAAAACTGCTGCATGAGATACGTTCCTCCAGTATATCAAGCTTTTCGTCTGTAGTGAGATTTTTATCGTAGCCGTATTGTTCCAATAAATTGGATACACGCTTATCAGAAAACCACATTTCGAGAAGCTCTTTGTGATACACATACAACAAAGCTCTATCATTGCATCTGCATAAAAAACGTACCGAAAGGCTTCTTAAAGCCGATTGATTTTTGAAGTAACTCTCTATGTCTGAAAGCGAAAGCTCCGTTTGATTCACCGCAAAAAGATTCGCACACTTAACACCAAGCAGCGTAGGAGCAGAATGAAAAGCTAGCATTTGTTCGAGTCTTTTTCTATCACACTCCGACATACTTTCTCTCCTCCTCAAGCTGTTCAAGCACACGCTTTAAAGCACTTGCACTCGAACTGTTTATATGCCTGATGGGAATACCTCTCTTTTCCGAGCTACGCTTTACACCGCCGAGCATCTTGTGTGAACAAGTGGTTGTCAGCACAAGTATGATATCAGGACTTCCAATCTTACTCTCAAAATCCCCAACCATTTGCGTAAATACTTTTGCTTTATGATGAAATGACCTGCAAATGTCGCTGTATCTTGTTGCCATTCGGTCATTACCGCCTACTATCACTACACTCATTTCTTTTCTCCCGTTATGATTTATGGCAAGTGCCGTTCATTGTACAGTTACCACATCCGCAGCCGCATGACGACTTGCCCTGTTTCTTCTTCTTTACCATATTTACGATTATTGCTGTAACTATTAGTGCAAGTATTATTGATACTATGATGGTGCCTATATTTACTGTGATCCATTGGATCATTTTGATCACCTCTTACACTTTCACTTTTCTCGTAAGCTTAACAGATTCACTGTACTTTTTGAAGAAAAGCATATAAACTATAAGGGCAAATATTGCAACCGCAAAAATTAATCCAATTATATTTACATTGCCTGTGAACAATCCTCCGAATTGAGTTATCATAAGCGCTATTGCATACGCAAATCCACACTGATAAGCAATGGCAAACCAAGTCCATTTTGCACTGTTCATCTCACGCTTTATTGCACCGATAGCCGCAAAGCAGGGAGCGCAAAGCAAATTGAATACAAGGAAGGAATATCCAGTAACACCTGTAAATGCCTGTGCAAGAGTTTGCCATGCAGTCTCTTCTCCACTTCCATAGAGAATACCCATCGTGCCAACTATATTTTCTTTTGCAACCAAACCAGTAATAGATGCAACAGCTGCCTGCCAATTGCCCCAGCCAAGAGGAGCGAATATCCAAGCTATGCAGCCTCCAAGCTTTGCAAGAATTGACAACTCAAGCTCATCTTCGCCAAGCATGCGGAAACCTTCTGTTGTGAATCCAAAGAACGATGTAAACCAAACAATTATGGTTGAAAGCAGAATAATTGTTCCTGCCTTTTTGATAAATGACCAACCACGTTCCCACATTGAACGCAATACATTACCTACAGTTGGCAAATGATACGCAGGCAATTCCATAACAAACGGTGCAGGCTCGCCTGAGAACATCTTTGTCTTTTTGAGCATAATACCTGAAATGATAACAGCTGCCATTCCAATGAAATATGCCGATGTAGCAACCCATGCTGAGCCGTCAAAAATAGCGCCCGCAATCATTGCGATAAACGGAACCTTAGCACCGCATGGAATAAATGTTGTTGTCATGATAGTCATACGTCTATCGCGCTCATTTTCAATCGTTCTACTAGCCATTATGCCGGGAACACCGCAGCCAGTGCCGATGAGCATTGGGATAAACGATTTACCGGAAAGACCGAATTTTCTAAACACTCTATCAAGTACGAATGCGATTCTCGCCATGTATCCGCAAGCCTCTAGGAACGCAAGCATTAGGAACAATACGAGCATCTGTGGAACGAATCCGAGGACTGCACCTACACCAGCAACGATACCGTCAATAATAAGACCTTTGAGCCAGTCTGCTGCATTCAAAGCATCAAGACCCATTTCTGCAAGCGCAGGAATACTCGGTACAAATACTCCATAATCGGCTGGATCAGGTTCCTCTCCTATATCTTCAAGTGTTTTTAATGCCGCATTATATTCTTCGATAGTTGCCGTTTCTTCTATCGTTTCGAGCGTTTCATCGTCCTCAACAACGTAAGTGAATTCTCCTTTTGGTTCCCCGTTTTCTTCAACATAAATGTCGTAGCCGTCAACAATCTGAGCAACAGTTGTGTATTCATCAGCGATTTCCTCATATTCTGATGTACCTATACCAAACAGGTGGAAGCCATCTCCAAATATGTTATCGTTAGTAAAATCGGTAAACAATGCGCCAACCCATACCATTGAAATCCAGTATACAGCGAACATTATAGCCGCGAATATTGGAAGACCAAGCCAACGGTTTGTAACAATCTTGTCAATCTTATCAGAATTAGAAAGAGCTCCCTTATTCTTCTTTTTGTAGCAAGATTTGATAACCTCTGCGATGTAGATATATCGCTCATTTGTGATGATGCTTTCTGCATCGTCGTCAAGCTCTTTTTCTGCTGCGGCAATGTCCTTTTCAATATGCGTAAGCTTATCTTCGGGAATATTCAGTTGTTCAAGCACTTTGTCGTCACGCTCGAAAACTTTGAGAGCGTACCAGCGCTGCTGCTCATCAGGCATATCGTGAACTATAGCTTCTTCGATATGCGCAATAGCGTGCTCAACAGGACCTGAAAATGTGTGCATAGGAACAGTCTTTTCACCTTCCGCAGCCGATATAGCCGCCTCAGCTGCTTCCATAACTCCTGTACCTTTGAGAGCTGAGATCTCGACTACCTTACATCCGAGTTGCTTTGAGAGCGTTGTAGTATTTATCTTATCGCCGTTCTTTTCTACAATGTCCATCATGTTGACAGCAAGTACAACGGGAATACCAAGTTCCGTGAGCTGCGTTGTTAAATAGAGGTTACGCTCCAAGTTTGTACCATCAATGATATTGAGAATAGCATCTGGGCGCTCACCAACTAGATAGTTACGCGCTACAACTTCTTCGAGAGTATATGGTGAAAGCGAATATATACCCGGCAAGTCAGTGATTGTTACATCAGAATGCTTTTTGAGCTTACCTTCTTTCTTTTCAACCGTAACGCCAGGCCAGTTTCCGACAAATTGGTTAGAGCCCGTTAAAGCGTTAAAAAGCGTTGTTTTGCCGCAGTTCGGATTTCCCGCAAGGGCAATACGAATTTCCATTATTGATTCTTCCTTTCAAATTTCCTAAAATAGATATGACTAACTTGATGATGTTTAGCTATAATTTAAATAAAAAACGTGATTCTATAATTGCACTAATTGGGTAGCAAGCACTAACCTTAATGTAAAAAATTATTCAATTATTTGACCTCGATCATCTCTGCGTCAGCTTTTCGGATAGACAGTTCATATCCACGTACTGTAACCTCGATTGGGTCACCCAACGGCGCAACTTTTCGGACAAACACCTCAGTGCCCTTTGTCATACCCATATCCATGATTCTGCGGCGAACAGCTCCCTCACCGTGTACCTTAACTATTTTGACTGTTTGACCTATTGCAGTTTCCTTTAATGTATTCATAAAATTCACCTCAAACCATTATCTTTCTCGCCAGTTCCTCACTGACGGCAATTCTTGATTCTTTTACCTTAACGATGACGTTATCTCCGAGCTTTGAAACAACGCTCACGCTTCCGCCAATATGAAATCCGAGGTCTTCAAGATGTTTTTTAACCTCTGCATTTCCGCCAATCCTGCGAATAATCATTTCTTTTTCAAGGTCTGCCATGCTGAGTGGGATCATAGATACCCTTCCCTTCTCTCAATAAATTTCCCGAATATTCTGTGGTTTCTGCGTAACCGTGTTATATGAGCTAACATATAAGTTAGTAATAGATAACCCTAAAGCTACAATCCCCGATTAGTAAAATCTAACTGTATTTATATTATCACATCTTCTTTGATATGTCAATTCATTATATCGAAATAACAATTTTTTTGTAAGACACAACAATTAGGCTCAACTAATTATTTCTAAATTTATCTATATTTACTCACCTTTCTCGCAGCAAAATTCTAGCTGAATGTTTTTAGTGCTTCAATTTTTGAAGCTGCTTTTTCAAAAAATGCTTCAACTAATTAAGCGAAAAGGTTTCAGTGTCATTATGTTCTATCAGATTTGTAATAGTTATTGTATAAGAAAGATTGTCTTTATTCACCATACTTTTTCGGGTTAAGAATTTTGTTTGCCTTTGCTTTATGTTTAGTGACTTAAATTTTATAAAGGGCTAAGTATCGGTAATTTCGGTTTTCTGCTGAGTGCTTTCTTGCGAATTGTCTTCTTCTGTGTTTTGAATACTTGGTGTACTCTCAGCATAGTTTTCTGCTGAACTTGATTCTTCTTGCAGCGAAGGCAGTGTAATATCAGTTTCATCTGTTGCATCTAGCGACTGAGAATAACCTGTTATCGGCTGCGAAGTTGATGCAGATGAATATTTGGTAGGTATCACAAAAGTATCAAGCAAAACATACGCAGTAAAAGCAGTAAGTACAACACCATATATAACACCGAATTTTTTATAGATCATTTGACATTACCCCTTTCCTTGGAAACACAAACATCTTCTGTACAGTATAACTTATTGCAAACATCATTATCTCAGTAACTATTTTCGCTGTATACGCATTTATTTCGTAATAAGAAACAAATATTATAAGAAGCGTTGTATTACATAACAGAACAAAAATCGCAAGCATAGCATATCTTAATGCAGATTCTGCCACGGCACCTTTGCTTCCGAACACAAGCTTTTTATTAAGCGTATAATTTGCTGTCGCACTGAATAG
>CACYEJ010000258.1 GCA_902773395.1 uncultured Ruminococcus sp. | reverse complement strand
ATGGATACAATCAGAGAACTGTTCTACGGCAACATACACCCATTTGAGCGCGACGTTCCTAAAGACAGCGAGGGTGACAATCTAAATCAGCTTATCATCAGGCATACCGCAACACTCAAATTAACGCTGAACGAGCAGGAAATGCAAACTGTAGAAAAACTAAAAGACGCTTTAACAGAGCAAAGCAGCTTGTGCGAATGTGAAGGTTTCATCAACGGCTTTCGATTAGGCGTTAGGCTGATGGCAGAATCGTTTTACGGCAGAGAATAACAAATCGCTCGGCAGGGTGTTGTGCGGTGTCGGGCTGTCTTATTGTTCATCGTGCAGACGGCCGCGTTCGACTACATTGCTAAAGGTTGACGCAACGAATAATAAACGCCCTGTTTTGCCGTGTGTCTCCCTTTGCGCGATTTATTGAGAGAAGGCGAGAAAGTATCCGCCAAACCGTTTGTGTTGTTTTTGAGCGTTTGTTGCAGCTTGTGAGCAAAAAACAAAATTTGCGGTTCACAACAAAGATAACCTGTAATAGATGCTTCGTTATTGGTTGTCAGATTGATACGCTCTTAGTGCATTTTGATAGTCACGGAAAAACCATTCTCTAACTGATGAAGGAGAAATAATCTCGGCATCTGCACCGAAGGAAAAGAAATAGTTGCGGATTTGATTATACGAACAGTCAAAAGTCAGTTCATAAAAATCTTTGCCGTCAATAGAAATACATTTCGGCTCTGAAATAGGAACAGGCCGCTGATGTGAAATCAGTTTTAAATACAGCAAATGAAATCCTTTCCGAGTCAAATGAACGACCGTTTTTTTAATATCGCTCTTTGCTAAATTATCCTGCATATATGCCAAACCGAATTTCTCGAGGATTGAGTTTGTTGCTGATTTCTGATTACCAGTGACTTTAAATTCTTCATACGTCAAGGTGCAGTCCTTTATTCTGCATAACTTGAACGAATGACAGCTGAAATCTTCGTTGCTTCCCTTTGACCGTGAATAGCCTATCAGGTAGTACGAACCGGAATTATCATCAATATTGATATCAAATGGCTTAATTTCAAATTGTTTTCCTGATGAAAGTTCAACATGCAACACACTATTATTGTCAATAGCAGAACAGATATCTTTATATTGCTTATAACAAAACACTTTTTCCCGATCCGATAAACGCATTGCAGCAAATCTTTCTATAATATATGTGATAACCGGTCTTTTTTTGAAGTTTTTGTCGTTTATGAAATCAAAGGTACCCATTATCTTCTCTAACGGTTTTGTAACGTTGACACGGTTTTCAATCGTATATTCAGATTTTGATTTATCATTTAGACGCTTACGGATTTTTTTTTGAAAAGCATCCCTGAAATTTTCTTGTGCATACCTCAAATAATTTACCAATATTGTACAGATAAAAGCATTAGCATTATTAAATGTATTGGTGTATGTTTCCGTGAATCTAATGTAGTCGCGCTGTATTATACGAAATGTTTTTTTGCTCATATCGTACCGTGACATTGCACCGCGTTCAATTGTTTCACCCATTCGTCTTCACCTCAATTATTATTGTCAGTTTATTACTGACAATAATATAGCATAAACGGCATAAAATTGTCAATATATCTTAAAAAGACTGACAAATATTTTTTCTCAGTTCTTGATTTTTCTGATTTTTTTTGCTATACTTTATACATCATCAAAAAAACAGGAACAGAAAGGCAAGGTGAAAAGTGCTGATTTTTGATTTGATTGCAATTGTTGTCGGAAGCGCAATTTTTGCGGCTTCCAAGTTGTTTGGTGATTAGTTACCGGCTGGTAAATTAGGAGGTGAGGTAATGTTTATGTTCTTAACAGCAGCCACAATTTCCACATGGGAAACTATAGGCTTGATTTGTTCTCTTGCGGGCAGCGTCGTATCACTTGGCGGCGCAGTTTACAGGGCAGCAAAGAAGGACGAAGATTGATTAGGGAGGTGAAATGAATGATAGCGGAAATTTTATTCTCTATCGGAACCATTATCAGTACAGCCATTGAACTGATTAAGCACGTCAGTTCAAATAAGTAAGAAAGGAAGGTGAGAACTATGCCCAGCCCGAAAGATACACACGGACCGATCGTAAAAACAGGTCCGACAGCGGGTCAGAACAGGAGCCGCCGTAAGGACGGCCCCTGGCGCCGCAAAAGAAGCGATACAGGAAAAAAGAGGAGAGTGTTTCGTTGATTATCTTGCATAATATTTTAGCCGGGGCATTTATGCTTCGGCTTTTTTAAAAAGATTAAATTTAGATGTATTGCACAAATAGCATGAAAGCCTTGAAATGATTCAATAGATATTATATAATTAAAGCATAATACTAATAATGGAGGATATTATGGATTATATTTTGAAAAGATTAGAAGCATCTATAAATTTAACAAAACAAGGTCAAACCGAAAGATATAACTATTTAAAAGCGAGAATAGAATATATTTTCTATTTGTTGCTGGGTTACACTTGGAATAAATATAAGAATGAAGTTAAGCCACAGGAATTAAAAGAGTTAATTAATTCTTTAGACGGGATGACTTTAGGGAGTATTATTAGATTCATTAACAGATTTGACAGAAATAAAGAAGTCGTAAACATAGATACTCAAAACTTGCTAAATGAGTATAATCAATACCGTATTGAAAGCTCCGGACACGGAATTATCTATGATAGTAAAAAAGCAGAAGAAAAACTAAATAGCTTCTTTCATAACCTGAGTGAGAGTGTTGAACTGCTCAAAAAAGAAACAGATATTATTGTTGTGACAGATAAAACCGGGGAAACATGGGAAGGATACTGCGTTTCTTTAGATTCACAGTTCCCGGAGCTGTGGAATTGTCCTGAAAATGCAATTGAAAATTGCAAGCCTCCTTGCGTGTTTTATCGTTTTGGAGAGTCGTCAAAATATTTTCAACTATCTCCTTTTATACATATAAATAGAGACTTTGGAACTAATCTTGATTTCTTCATGTTTTTTTCCAGTAAAGATATGCCGAAAGGTAAAGCTAAGTATACAGATATATTTGGGGATGATAAAAAAGATTTCGATAATGCTCAACTGGATGAAATGATTATTGTCGATAAGTATCGAGCAATAAGTGGATCCGGCGTTATAATGAACT
>CACYEJ010000257.1 GCA_902773395.1 uncultured Ruminococcus sp. | reverse complement strand
GTTTGCCGGCGGATATCGGTCAGAGCGTTTTCTTCTTCCTCACGCTGCTGACGAACTTTTTCAAGTTTTTTCTGTTCCTGCTCGACCTGTATTTGTTTATCGACTAATTCTGTTTCGGCTTTTAATATTTCGACGGTTTTATGCCGGGCCTCTTTTCCGGTCAGGTAATGTATTCCGTAAGTTTTTAAACAATAATCGTCAACCAGTTTATTGAGCTCATTATATCTGCTGCGCTTTTCAAAATTCTTGCCGTTTATCCCTTTGCGCTCTCTTTTATCACCGGTATTTTTACCGGCTTTTTTTATTTCTTCCGTCCATTCGCAATAGCAGCTTACCAGCTCATGACCGTGAGCCAGACTCATTTCTTTTTCCCTGGTTTGCGAATCCGTATATTCATGGATCTCATCAAAATGAACACAGCAGCCATGAACATTTTCGGCGCCAAAATAATTTTTTATTATCTCATGAACATCATAAAAAAATTGAACAGAAACTTCATAGCTCTTTTCATAAACTGCTTTCGGGCACTTGAATTCCAAAATCTCGCAGATGATTCTTTCGCTATTTTTTAATTTTCTGAGTGGAGGATATTGAGCGTCAACCTCTGCGACTCGTTGCAGCATTGCCTCATACATTTCCTGAAAATCATCAGCGCCGATGAAAATGTTAAGGTGCGATTTGCTCTTATCAATGTTTTTATTTTCATGATTATAGTTTTCCCGTTCCTCTTTTCCGTTATGCTTTCTCATTGCGCTGATAGATTGTTTGGTATGTTTCAGCCAACTTACACTTGCCATTCCTGTCATCTCCTATATCTGTTTTGTATCATTCTCTTTTCGGATCGTGCAGACGTTTTTCCATACCGTCCACGCCAATATTATACCATACAATAGCAAGGTTGTCAGGGCGTTAGGTCTTGGAACATAAGACCTAATTATATAGCACTGTAATTATAAAGAACTATTGTTCATGCTTTTCTGATAGTTACTTTAAGCCTGAAACGAGAAGTTTTCTGACCTATTTGTTCAGTTGCTGACAGCTGAAATGAGAAAATGTTACTTTAAAAATCCTTTCGGTTTATTACACCGCTTTTCAGAAAATAGTTTCAAAAAGAATTTATAAATTTTAGTATAACATAGGTTTTACTATATTTTGAATTTTATAATATTAGAGATTATCTTTATTTTTTTATAGAAGATATTTTAATAAAACCGATGTTATTTTATTTTGACAAGTGTTTTGTTTTTGGTATAACAAAGATAACTTATATTTTAAAAACTCTTTGAGTGAAAATATATTTGCATTAGTATTCTGATTCAAGATCATAAATATTTACTCATTTTTATTTTTTTAATTACGATGATCTTTTTATTATATCATATAGTTTAATTAAGTTAAAGAAAGCTATGCATAATTCTTCAGAAGTTTAAAAAAATAATTCAAATGATTTTTCTGACATTTCAGGACTTAGAATGTACTCAACGAATCGTTAAGGGGGTGGCTGCTATGAAGAATACATAGACCGTGAAGACATTTTACCTGACGATTAACTTAATAATATAACTTGAAAGGAAGATATTCTTATGAATACTAATCTTTTTGATCCAAATGATATGCACAGACTGCCGCGTTTCAATGCGCTTAATGAGCCTACCCGTCAGTTTGTACCCCTGAAAACAAATGTCAAAGCTGCGCTGGCTGAAAAGCATCTTGCGATCCTTCGGGATCCTGCTACGGGAGCGCTTTATTCCAAGGACGGCAGAAAGAATGATCCTAACCTGCCTTTGGCTCAGCTCATCTCCGAAAACTATGTGGCTGACGAACCCATGTACCTCTGTCTGAGACAGATCGCGGCGACCGGGCAGTACTCAGGGCTTGTCAGCTATGCCGATACGGGGCTTAGCAGATACCGGCTTACGGATAATATCAGGCTGCTGAACCGAGCCGGGATCATTGCAAGGTATACCGAGTATGCCGCCGGATTTTACGTCGAGCTGGCTCCGGAAGCCCGAGAGTTTCTCAACAAAGGGTTCAGTCAGATATATCTGACCGACTTTGTCAAGAAAAACCTTCGCCCGGACGAGCTGTTCTGCGATGTGACGCTGGCTGATGACAGAAAT
>CACYEJ010000256.1 GCA_902773395.1 uncultured Ruminococcus sp. | reverse complement strand
GTTTATTTTCCTACGCTAATTTGTTTCGTCAGCGACGGGGCTCTGCCCTCGACCCGCAAACTTTTAAAAAAGTTTGATCAAAACTTTATTGCGATAGATATTTTAGATTTTGAGTATAGTTGTTTGAAGATATTTTTAATAACAGCTCATCTGCCGTCTTTGTCTTACCGATTATTCCGTATTTATCGGAGAACATGACCGCAGCTATGTTTATTTCTCCCTTTACCTTTGCGTCAAGATAATGCTGCGTTCTCTGCATTAGCACACGAGCTACATCGTCTATTTTACCTACTTTATCAAGTTCGTAAAGTGCTGCGTCTACCGTGGCACAATCGGGCAGCCGTTTCAGGATATTCACATCTACGTCCGCAAGCACACCGCACGTAACAAGCACGTCCATTCTTCCGTCTGCCTGTGAGGAATGTGTATTCATGATACCTGCACCAAGCTTGACAAGCTTTCCAATATGCCCGACAATCAGAACCCCCTCAAATCCAAGCTCCAATGCAATTTCGACAGCATCGCCGATAAAATTGCTGCACATCACGCTTTTATCAAGCACATTCGGCAGCTTATCAGCCAAGAAGCTTTTGGAATAATTGCCTATTGTGAGCAATAAATATTTGACATTCTGGGCACGGAGAACTTTTTCCTCAGTACGAATTGTTTCCACCAGTGCAGAATTGCTCATAGGTTCGACAATGCCTGTTGTACCTATTACCGATAATCCGCCGATAATACCCAATCTGGGATTAAACGTCTTTGAAGCAAGCTCAACACCCTTTGGAATAGAAATTGTTACCTTAATCCCTTCGTGATAATCATACATTTCACACATTTCAGACACCGCATTTGTTATCATTTGTCTGGGAACGCTGTTTATTGCGGCTGCACCTACAGGCTGATTTAATCCTTTTTTCGTCACTCTGCCGACACCTACGCCGCCGTCAATTTCTATTCCGAAAGGTATTCTTTCACATTTTGCATAAACTAAGATTCCGTTAGTGATGTCAGGGTCATCGCCGCTGTCCTTTTGAACTGCACATATTGCATATTCGTTTTCTATACTGCTTTCAAGAACGTCAAGCGTCAAAATTATCCCCTTAGGTGTATCAAGTGAAATCTTGTTCACAAGCTCACCGCTTATAAGCATCTTAGCTGCTGCCTTGGCTGCGGCTGCCGCACATGAGCCTGTAGTATAGCCGCAGCGAAGTTTTTTTGTTCCGTGGTAAATATATTCCTCTAACATTTTGTCACATCAATTCTCAGTAATTATTTGTCCGCTTGTCCTGCCATACACCTGATACAGCAATGCGTTGCATATCGCTGCGGCAACTGTGCTTCCGCCTTTTCTTCCGTCTGCTACGATATACGGAACATCGGTTTGCATTATCATCTTTTTTGACAATACCACATTCACAAAACCAACCGGAGTACCAATAACCAATGACGGAGATACTTCTCCTTTTTCAATAAGTTCCGAGATACGTATTAGTGCCGTAGGTGCATTGCCAACCACAAATATTATGTTTTTGTCACGAAACATCTGAGCTGCCTTTTCAACTGCGGCAACTGCTCTTGTTGTACCGTTTAGCTTGGATTTTTCGGCAACATCGCTGTCCGACATGAAGCAGTGAATATCGCAGCCCAGTTTTTTGAGAGCCGGTTTGCTTATTCCCGAACAAGCCATTTGTGTATCCGTTACAATTACAGCACCCTGCCGCAGCACGCTCTTCGCTGTGCTTACTGCATTTTGAGAAAATTTTAAGTTTTCCAGATACTCAAAATCCGCTGTAGCGTGTATAACTCTTTTGACTACAAGCTTTTCTTCGGGGGTAAGATGTGATGTATCTCCAAGTTCGCTTTCGATTATTTGCATACTTGTTCGCTCTATATCGTTTGGATTTATGTTTTCAATTTTCATTTTTTGATTCCTTATTCTTTTGTTTTATTACTAAAACTATAATCACCGCAACCGCTGTCAATGCTGCTGTGGGAATAATTATATACATCTTATTAAATGGCTTTCTGAATGCTTCGTCAGGGAGTGTATCCGACTGAAAAATAATTTTCCTATCATACCATTTTTCTTTTCTAATACTCCACGCCGCACAGTCAATTTCGCTGTCAAGTGCTTCTACCGGAACTGTATATGTGTATTGTCCTTCGCTGTTCTCAACAAAATAAATGTATTTATCATCAGAGGCATTTAACGCTTCTTCTCCCGTACCCATAAACAGCTTTTCATATCCCGTACCGCTGAGCGTCATAACAGCCGTCATCTCACCGCCGCCAACTTCAAGCTCGCAATTCACAATTCGAAACATTGAAGAACTTGATTTAACATTAATATTATATACTCCTTCATTCAGGTTTTCAATAGATAACGACGAATTCTCAGACAGCTCCTCTGCACTGGCGGTAAATAATGAAAGTGTTAAAATTACAAACAAAACTGATATTATTTTTTTCATGGAAATCCCCTCACAAAATTACCGCCGTCACTAATAATCAGCGGCGGCAGTAATGATTCAACTTAATAACATATCTGATAAAATCAATTATTCGCCAAGCTCTGCAATTGCAGCACCTACATGGTCAACATAAATAGACTGAATCTCCGGAAATTCTCCCAAGCCGCTGAGCACACACTCAACCTCGAAGCCCTCTTTCTCAAATACCGACTTCCACGAATCGTCCTCATCGCCTGCCATATCGTTGTTAGCGTGGTCACCTGCAACAACCATTAAAGGCTGCAGTACAACTTTCTTATAATCGCCTTTCTTAACTGCTGCTACCATATCGTCAAGTGTAGGAGTAGCTTCAACTGTACCTATATAGTAATTATTGTAACCTATAGCAGTAACCTGCTCCTGAAGCTTAACGTATACCTCGTTAGATTCGTGCTCTGTACCGTGACCCATAAATACAACAGCCGTACCGTCTTTGTTGTAATCCTTTGTAATCTCAGGAAGAGCTGCCGCTACGGCGTCAAAATCCTCGTCATAGCTGAGAAGCGGCTTACCCATGGATACATTGTCGATTTTTTCAGAGTACTCCTCAACAGCAGCGGCAAGGTCGCTGTACTCATAGCCGCTCATAAGGTGAGTAGGCTGAACGATAAGAGTCTTTACACCGTCTGCAACAATTCTGTCGAGTGCCTCTTCAACATTGTCGATTTCAAGGTTATCTCTTTCTTTGAGCTTGTCAATGATAATCTGACTTGTGAAAGCTCTTCTTACCTCGTAATCAGGGTAAGCCTCTGCAATCTTATTTTCGATTGCATCAATTGTCTTTTCTCTTGTGTCGTTGTAGCTTGTGCCAAAGCTTACTACAAGGATTACAGGCTTATCAGCGGAAGGCTCTGTGGAGGTTGCTGTTTTCTCATCGGGAGAGGTCATTGTTTCTACAACGGCATCTGTGGAAGAATTCTTCTGAGAAGCATTTGCTGATTTGTTATCCGATGACTTATCGCAGCCTGCAAGCATCATAACAGAGAGTGCAAGCACTGCTGCAATAGTTACCTTAAAAAAATTTTTCATATTATCTTTTCCTTTCTAAACTTGAATTTATGTGAATATGTTAATTAAGTTTTCAGAGTAAATATTTATGATAATTCTCCTCGGAGATATCAAATAATTTGCAGATAACCGCCGCTTGAAATATGTCGTCCGGCTTGCCCATGTGAGTAATTTTGCCGTCTTTCACGCAAACAGTATAATCGGATATTTTCTCTGCAAGCTCCAGCTCGTGCATAGATACAATTATAGCTATCTGTTTTTCAAGGGCAAGCTTTCGCACGGTTTCAAGAAACAGTATCTTATGGTGAATATCCAGAAATGACGTAGGCTCGTCAAGTATCAATATATCCGGTTCCTGACAGATTGCTTTTGCAAGCAAAACTCTCTGCCGCTGACCGTCGCTTATTTGTAAAAAATCATTCTCCGCAAAAGCTTCTATTTCAACAAGCTCCATTGCGTTTTGTACAGCTTCATGGTCTTTTTGGGAAAGTCTGCCAAAATGTCCAGTATAGGGGTATCGTCCTGTTTCCACCACATCACGGCACGTCATCAGCTCCGGCGAAATACGCTCTGTCAACAATACGGACAACTTTCTCGCCTTATCTTTCTCGGAGATATCCTCTGAGCTTTTGCCATCAAAGTAAACATTTCCGCCAATTTTTTTTAAATGTCCTGAGATTGTTTTTAAAATAGTCGATTTACCGGAACCGTTTGCACCTATCAAAGTCATAATCTGACCTTTTTTCACTTGAAAGCAAATCTCGGAGATTAACGGTGACTGATAGCCAACTGTCAATCTATCAACAGACAGGGCATACTGCTCCATTAAAGCTCACCTTTCTTTCTTTTGAGCATAACGGCTATTACTACGGGTGCCCCGAAAATTGCCGTCACGGTACTGATACTTAGTTCTGTTGGGGCAAATGCTGTTCGTGCAATCATATCACAAACCATACAGAATATGCTGCCGCCTAAGAAACACGCCGGTATCAGAATTATTGGCTTTGAGGTTTTAAACATCGCCTTTACGATATGCGGCACGGCAATTCCTACAAACGAAACCGGTCCTGCAAAGGCTGTCACACAAGCGGATAAAAGCCCCGACAACAGTATTAACACAACTCTTAGCCTCGATACATTTACACCCAGATTGCGTGCGTAATTCTCGCCAAGCCGATACGCACCTATAGGCTTCGACAAGGCTAACACCGCCGCAAATGCAGCAAAAACAGCAACAGCCATTACCCTGACATTCGTCATAGCTGTACCAGAAAATGTACCCCGTGACCAGTTATGCAAATTTACAATATCAGAATCATCAGCAAATGTGACAACAAAATCAGTTATAGCCGAACATATATATCCAATCATAACTCCGCACACTACAAGCATTGAAGCACTTTTAAATTTATCCGATACAACAAGCACAAACGCCAAAGACATCATAGAACCCACAAAAGCTGACAATATCATAACAGCAGAATTTACCGTATAAAAATGGCTTGCGGCAAATATCATCACAACAGCAACCGTTAGCTTTGCACCGGACGAAACTCCCAACACAAAAGGTCCTGCAATCGGATTATGGAAGAATGTCTGCATTAGGTATCCGGACAAGGCTAGCGAACCGCCTAATATCAGAGCTGCCAACGCCCGTGGTATGCGGATTTTCCAAAGAATGCCTGACAGCGCTTCATCAGCGGTATTCGTAAACAAAGCACTTATTACCTGAGAAAAACTAATATCTGCACTGCCTATGAATATATTCATTGAAAGGACAATTACCGTTAGCATCACAAGTACAGCAAATACTCCTATATATCTTATATTTCTGCTGTTAATCCGAATCACCGCTTTCCAGTTTGAATAAAAATTCAGGCGGATTGTTTTCTGTATCATCGGTAAATACTGTATTAAAATCTGATATAACCGAGCCTGTTTTCATAGTTTCCTGATAGAGATTGTTTCGTGTACACCAGACCTCTCCGTTCTTCACCGCTTTAAAATCTGCCAACAAACTATTTTTTTGTATTAGTTCATCAAGGGAAGATATTTCACCTGAGATAGTGCTGTTATATATTATCACATCGGCATCTTTAGCGGAAGTATAAAACTCCTCCCATTCCAGCGTTACCGTTGAAAAGCCCTCGCCGCCGAGGTTCTTAAAAACATTTTCACCGCCGGCAAGCTCTATCATTTTTGTAATATAATCTCCGGACTTTCGAGTTACAGGCTGACCGGCATTATTTATATAAAAGAATACGGCGGTTTTTCCTGTTGTGGAAGATTTCAGATTTTCCAGCTTTTCCGCCTGAGCATTAAACAGACTTTCTGCTTTATCACTTTCACCGAGCATTGCTCCGTAAACCTTTATCCACTCGCTCCTGCCCAACGGGTGGGATTCATAGCTTGAATAATCAACAAACACCGGTATTCCAAGCTCTTCCAACTTCTCCTTTACATCGGGAGTATGCTCTATCATCGTTGACTCAACTGCAAGCGTACAACCGCTCGACAGCAGCAGCTCATAATCAGGTTCACTGTACTTTCCGGCATAGAGCATGTCGCCGCTTTCAAGGGCATTTTTCGCATATTCAATATACCAGTCGTCTGCTTTTGTGCCCGAAAACTTAACTGCATTTCCGCAGCCGATATCATCAAACAAGCCCATTACCGAGGTAGCCGCCATGTACACATTATCAACAGGAGTATTTATAATTGTCATAGTTTTATCAAGATTCTCAGGTATCCGCTCACCTTTCGGCACAAGAAGATAGCTTTTGCCGTCGCCGGTATAAATCACATGATACCCATTGCCGTACTTATCAACGGCAAACTGCTCCGCATATTTAAGGGGGATTCTCTGTTCAAAAGAAACGCCGTCAATTTCCATATGGGTTTCCGGTATTATCTCCGTCCTGCTGCACCCCGACAACACAATAAAACATACTGCTGCAATTATACAGTAGAAAATAGATTTACTCTTTAACATTCGATTTCTTCTTTCTAAGGAGAATGGTCACAATTGCGGCGGCGGTGATTAGTCCCACAACAGCCCCTATCAGCAATACTGACGAACTGTTTTTAGCCTGCTCAGTCGCCGTTGATGAATCGAAGTGCAATGTATACTCAATCATGTGCGGCTCGCTCATAGCAAGGGTTTCCGCTTTTATTGGGATATCGGTGTCAAGCTGAGGCACATCTATCAAAAAAAGTGAATTCCCCTCCGTGTTTATGGGGTAATAATCTTTACCGTCAACCTCCATGTAGTCATAATGCGAGCTGCTCCACTCAATCTCAGCCTGCATTTTACCCTCGGATACTGTAAGCTCTGCCGGAGAAGCAACTGTCGCCTTGCCGCTGCCGCCCTGCAATTCAACATCAATTTTATATTCACCGTCATTAAGCATATGAACACACACACCTTTTCTTTATCTTAACCTTTTGTGACATATATTAACTTAAACTTTCCATACTAAGCAAGAATAATACCAAAACAGGAAATACCGCTAATGAATACAAAGTATAAATAAAAAAAGCATTCTCACTCTTACGGTACTACCGCTATAAGTAAAAATGCACGACAATAAAACGTCTATGAACCATGTTTTTTTCGGCTGCATATCCGTTATTAAACGTACTGCTAATTACTCGTAGCATTGAAATTCTATAAAATCAAATTTCGTGTACCGACAGCAGGCAGGTCTCCCGGCTGGAACATCAACGCTCGGAGAAGTCTTCCCAATTGCTCAGTGACATTTTATCTCCTCACTGCTTTGTCACGGTGACGAGTTCGCACAGGACTTGCACCTGTTTCCCTTTTCACCAAATCCTTCTTGACCTTGCAAGAATATTTGACACCTGTTATCGAATATTCAATTTTTTAATTACACTAACAATCTAACATTTATACATATATCTTTAATATATCATATCAACCGACTTTTTTCAAGGTGAAAATTATACAAAAAGTCCTAGTACCTGCAATTTATATTTAACCAATTTCAAAAAAAGCCTGTGCAAAGTGATATTATGCACTTCACACAGGCTAAATTATTATTTCATATCTCAGCGTATTCTTTTATAATATCCTGAATATCTACACCATTATTTCGCAGTGTAAGCATTGTCTTTGCCGGGTTTGTCCTCTTCTCTACCCTCTCGTACAAAGGTGCGAGGAAGACCTCCTCTCCCAAACCTCTTTCCTTTACACCGTCCGAAATTATATCCAGCGTTTTCTTTGCCAGCTCATAAAGTGAATCTTCATCTACGAACTCCGGCAGCTTAGCATATAAAAACATTTTACGAAGCTCAGCAGCCGTGTAACCATTATGATATAATACTCTGTCCGCTTGGAAAAGCTCGTCAAGTTCTCTGAATCGCCGTTTCGCTCCGATGTGGAACGCCGCTACAGTCATACTGTCCTTAATCGGCTGACAACAGACACTTCTAAATTCGACTGTGCCACGGTATGTCATGTCCTCAAACTTGAATGATCTAAGATATTTTATATCCTCCGGTACAGGCTTTACCGTAATATTCTTATACACTTCGTTATCGTAATACTCGCCTATTACCTCATCTGTATTAAGATAATCAGCAAATCTTATAGGTTCAAAATTAATGTATTTATCTCCACGCTCCACACAGTAAATACTCATTGTTGAAATATACGTAAGTATTTCCTCCACGGAATTAAAATCGCTGCTGAACATGCCAATGTTATGCGGGTTAATACCGTGAGTACTGTTCTCCCAGAAGAAATCACGATAACAGACAATATCTTCATGCTCGTCAAGAAGAACAGAATTCGCAAACAGAAGTGCTTTAAGCGGCTCCAGCTTTGAAAATACATTCAGAATCAACGGCAGCTCCTCAAACGCAATATCCAACTGTACTTGTGATGCACTTGAAAAAGTTCCGTATTCAGGATAGCTGTGGAAATACATCGGAATATCTTTATACTTATTATAGGAATGAAGATGATGAAACAACATTCTGTATCTGCCGTTCGGGATAGGTACATTGTTATTATAATTCTTATATGGATTTATTCCCATTCCTGTCAAGGTATAATTATATGTTTGAAATTCAGACTGCAAGAAATTATAATACTTCTGAAAACGTTCCCACACAACAAACAGATTGCACTCTTTTCCAAAAGATAATTCCAGATTATTATAAGAGCAATCGTAAGATAAAATGTCACCGTTGTTCTTATCTTGGGCAGAATATATATTGCCGTCTTCATCTATTCCAGAAATATCAAATCCAAAATAATCTATAAATCTTCTTGTTGTGCGATGCACATTATCAAAATCGACTGCTTCTCGATTCAAATTTACAATCGGCATTTCAATTTCTATTCCTATAAAGCACTTTCGTACACTCATTGTCGGCTTAATGTAACGGTCAAAAAACAACTGCTTTATATCATTATGATCCATCATATTTTTCACTCCTTACAGACCTGAGAAAATGCTGTACAAATTCTTCAAATTCTCTTCATTATCAATATACTCGTTATTATGCTCCTGCCCTTTCGCCACAAAGCTTCCGTCCTTGATTGCTGTTAGTGTTGTAAAAGGGACGTTCTTCCATTCATCGTTGCTGAGCGGCTGAGTTGAAATTACAATACTGTTATACCTTTCTAAATAAAACAGTGAATTTTTATAGTTTGTGTGAATATACATATACTCACCGTCATAAATAATCAAATTCAATTTATTATTTTTGGACAAATCGGCTGTAAGCTTATCAATCAAAGAGAATCTCTCTTTAAAGCTTAAAGGTCTGCATAGATTCTTTTGAGCCGAATTGATCTGATCCACGATATAGAGCAGCACTCTTTCGCTGTCGGTATCGCCGGATTGGCACTTAATGTAATTTCTCAGCTTTGGATAGTCAAATATTGTTCCGTTGTGTATTAACGTCCACCTTCGGCAGAAATTGTCACGCTTGTGATACGGGTGGCAATTCTTTCTGTAAACGTTACCGATTGTAGCAAATCGGATATGAGCTAGTGTCATGTTGGAATATATCGGTGTTGAGAGCTTTTCTTTCAGATAATTGCTTTTTGAGGCTTGCAGTGATTCCTTTTCAATACACATCTGTCCTTCTGATAAATAAGCAAGACCCCAACCGTGAGGGTGCTTGTCGCTGTGACTGTAAAATTCTTTTAAATAGTCATTCACAAGCTCTTCTTTATCGGAGCTGAACCCGAAAAGCTCACACATTGTCATCACTCTCCATTGATAAAATCATCTGCATATTTTTCTGCAAGCTTGATTCCCTTCTCAACGTAATTCTCGCCGAACTCTTTTGCTATAATATTTGCATATCGTGTTTCGGGTTGGAGAATTTTTTTCTTCTGACGTGAGATAATATCAGAAGCAAAGCCGTAATCCTTAAAAAATTTCTCCATAGCATTGATAACGTCAAGAGCCTGCTCACGGACAGAGGCTGTTTTTCCATTGAAAGAAATCAGTGTATTATCGTCAAATTTTGCGGCAGCTTTCTCATTTGTCAAGGCTGATGTTTGTTCCTCCACGCCAAAAGCTAAATCATCATTTGCAGTCAAATAAAGTATTAACAAATGTATAAATTTTATATCATATTCGAAAATACCAATACTTGAAAGAGGGTTGTCATCAAACATTCTTAGCTCGATATGGTTTACACCATTTTGCAAAAGGTTTTCAAGGGTATTCTCTCCTCGTGGCTTTAATCTGACGGGATAGTACAGCTCAGACGCCGAACGAAGTTTGTTGCTGCTTACATAAGCGTTAATGGAAGCTACATAAGCTTCAAGACTGTCGTATGAAATAATTGGAGTAAAATCGTTCCAATAGCCAATCTCACTGCATCGTGCGGAGCAATAACCCGAAAGCACAGTTTTTCCAACAGCTCCAGCTTTCAGAAACGAACCGTCCATAACAGGGCTGGCAGCGGTAAGATACACAATCAGCCATGCGTAATATGTAAGCTTCTTAGAAAGCTCCAAATATATATTATTTTTAAAATCAGAATAGCTTTGCTGAGAATTTAACTCATACAGCTTTTTCAGGAATTTTTTCGAAAAGGAAAAATTAAAATGTATACCCGAATAAAGCATTTTCATTTTACCATACTTGGCGGCAAGATATTCTCTATATAAGCTTTTGTTACGCATAGCACCGTCAAAAACAGCAACTGGAATATCGCTGTCGTCCTTTACGTAAGGCGGATTTGAAAAAGGCCATAACAGCTCTCTGCCATTTGGTAAATCGTTAAGAGTTTTAAACGCTAGCTGATGAAGCGAACTTAAATGCTGACATACCTCTTCAACACTCTCGAAAACATCGGTAACAAATTCTGTTTGACTTTCGCAAAAATCCTTTTGGAGATTTTGATGATTGCCAAACGGATGTTCAGTTTTTGAGATGAAGCCGTCAGCACTAATTCGCAAACATTCTTTTTCAAGACCGAATTCCGCTTGAAGCAGTTCATCAGATGCAAATAAATCTTTAAAATTATATTTCATAGAGCTTTCCCTCGTTTATAAAGCGTATTATTCATATCTATTTGATAGGTTTACTGTACTAATATATTATCACAAGCTACATAAAATGTCAAGATTTATTTAAAAATTATTTCCTGCATGTTTCATAATTTTCAAATATTCAGATATTCATTTATTTTATTAATTAATTAATTTTTAATATAACAAAAAACAGACTAAATGTATAATATACAATCAGTCTGTTTGATAAAAAGTATTTGTCAAATTTATATATTATCGAATTTTCTTATTATCTGTCATCAGTCTCTTCGGAGTGTTCAATCTCGGAATCCTCCAGTTCCTTTTCTGCTAATTCTTTTTCTGCTTTCTCCATTGCAATTAACTCTTCCATTGTGAAGCCCAGTTGTTTTTCAATAATTTTCACATTCTCATACTGAGTTACATTGTATACGGTTGCTATACAAGCGATGATAGACCCAAATAGACCTGCATCAAAGGTTAGCCAGTGACGCATTACAAGACCGATATAAAACACAACTATAAACAGGAGCATGGCAGCAAAATGTGTTAAACCCATATTGAAATAAAAATTTTTACTGTGCATATAATGTCCTCCAAAACAAAACCAAACAAAATAGACGATAAGAAATCTATCCCTTATCGTCTATTTTAACACTTTAATCAATGAACGTCAAGACAAAATAATAAATATCTTATTTTATTTTTGTGTGTTCTTTTTGTATATATTTATCAATAAGCCTATAATTAACAGGTGATGTCATAAGTTGTTACGGCACTTGCAAGATATAAAAAGAAATACTCTAGCTTTAACTGCCCTTTTAAACTATTTGTGAAACAATTGATATTAAACTTTTTCTAAACCTGCAAATTTTGCCATAAGCTTTTTTGAACCAAAGGCAGCATTGTCGAATGCTATCTCAACTAGCATATCATTTCCTAACGATTGTGCAGAAACGACTTTGCCTTGTCCGAATTTACTATGAATAACAGTATCGCCAACTGCAAAGCTAATACTCCCCGTAGAAGCTGCGGGCTTAGACGGCGTTGATGAAATCGCCTTTGCACTGGTCATAAGCTTTGCCTTAGGCTTTGCATTCTCAACGATTTCCGGATTGCGAACAACCACAACAGCCTGAGTCTGTTCAATGTACTCCTCAGGAATCTCAGAGATAAACACAGACGGACGGTTATATTTTGTAGAACCGAACAACATTCTCGACTTGGATTTAATGAGGTAAAGCTCTTCCTTTGCACGTGTAATCGCAACGTAGGCAAGTCTGCGTTCCTCCTGCATATCTTCCTCATTGTAGATAGCCTGTACTCCTGGAAAAATGCCGTCCTCCATACCGGGAACAAACACCACGGGGAATTCAAGTCCTTTAGCACTGTGCATTGTCATGAGTACTACGCTGTCGGCTTCTTCGTCGTAGTTGTCGATATCAGTAATGAGCGAAATTTCCTCC
>CACYEJ010000255.1 GCA_902773395.1 uncultured Ruminococcus sp. | reverse complement strand
TTGTTTGTTTCCGTGTCGTTTTCGGAATCTTTATCCTTGTTTGTTTCCGTGTCGTTTTCGGAATCCTTATCCTTGTTTGTTTCCGTTGTGGTGTCCGTATCAAAATCTCCTGCTGAAAGAATCTGTTCCACATAATTTTCATAAGTCATATCTTCGGTATCATATATATACATATCCCAAGTAGGCGTATAATCATCTGTTTCTTTTGCCATGCCATTTGTAACGCATTTAAAATCATTGTCGAAAATAATATATTTTGACTCCAACATATACAAGCACTGAAAGCTCACCGCAATTCTAACCTTTTGATTTGCCCTTTCGCCGCACATCGCACTAATAGCAGCTGTTCCGACTGAATCATCTTTGAACACGGTTGTATATCCGCCGCTTGCTTCAACATCATACAAATTCAGATTATCGCCGTCATACTTCACTTCGAACGTCAAGCCGCCTACTCCGTCGCCGCACTCAATATCATATGCAAAAATAAGAATATCGCCTTGCCTGTAAATCGTTTTATCTTCGAGTGCCTTTGTAATCTCCGACTGCTTTGTAGGATTCATTACGCTTGGCAGCAGCATACATGAAACAAGTACAGTCATGCTCAAAATCATCAGCACAAATTTTTTCATCTTGCGTCCTCTCCTTTATTTAGTTTGTCTAATTCTTTATATTATAGTTTAACATCTCTGAAATGTCGTGTCAATAAAAATATACATTACACAAAATTCACAAAAACATCGCAAGCTTTTCACATAAATAATGAACTTATTGTAAACAAAATTATATTTTTAAAAATTATAAAAATTAGTAGTGATTTTTTTCCCGATATGTGTTAAAATGATTATTAGACAGAATGGGAAGTTATGTAAAAAATGTTTTCCTATAACTCCCAATCATTTTATAAGAGGTGATTTGAAATGGGCTTGTTAAAAGCTTTGTTCGGAGATTACAGCAAAAAAGAAATTAAACGTATTAAGCCGCTGCTCAACAAAGTTCTCGAACTAGAGGACACATATGCAGATATGGCTGAGGAAGAGCTTAAACGACAGACTCAGGTTTTGAAAGACAGATTGGCAAAGGGCGAAACTACAGACGATATTCTCCCCGAAGCATTTGCCGTTTGCCGTGAGGCTGCTTGGAGAGTTCTCGGCATGAAGCATTTCCCCGTGCAGATTATCGGCGGTATCATTCTTCATCAGGGACGTATCAGCGAAATGAAAACCGGTGAAGGTAAAACACTTGTTGCAACGCTGCCGGCTTACCTTAACGGTCTTACAGGCAAAGGCGTACACGTTGTTACCGTAAACGATTATCTTGCTCGCCGTGACTCCGAGTGGATGGGCAAGCTGTACCGTTACTTAGGTCTTACAGTTGGTCTTATCGTTCACGACCTTAGACCGGACGAGAGAAAAGAAGCTTACGCCGCCGATATTACATACGGCACAAACAACGAGCTTGGCTTTGACTATCTCCGTGACAACATGGTTGTTTACAAAGACCAAAAGGTTCAGAGAGGTCATAACTTTGCTATTGTCGATGAGGTTGACTCTATCTTGATTGACGAGGCGAGAACACCGCTCATTATCTCCGGTCCGGGCGATAAATCCTCCGATATGTACGAACGTGCCGATAAGCTTGCAAGAACCTTGAAGAAAAAGGTTTTCGAGGAAATTGACGCAAAAGAGGACAACGAGGACTAATACAAAGAAAACAGCATTGACTATATTGTAGACGAAAAGGCTCGTACCGCTACCTTAACTCAGGTGGGCGTAAAGCATGCTGAGGAGTTTTTCGGCATTGACAACCTTACCGACCCCGACAACCTTGAAATCCAGCACCACGTAAATCAGGCTATCAAGGCTCACAGTATTATGAAGCGTGACATCAACTACGTAGTTAAGGACGATCAGGTTATTATCGTAGACGAATTTACCGGACGTCTTATGTACGGCAGACGCTACAACGAGGGTCTTCATCAGGCAATCGAAGCCAAAGAGGGCGTAAAGGTAGAGAGTGAAAGCAAGACTCTTGCTACGATTACTTTCCAGAATTATTTCCGTTTGTACTCCAAGCTTTCCGGTATGACCGGTACTGCAATGACGGAGCAGAGCGAATTCAGCGAGATTTACAAGCTTGATGTAGTTGAAATTCCTACCAATAAACCCGTACAGCGTGTGGATTTGCCGGACGCAATTTTCTCAACGGAAAAGGGTAAATTCGAAGCAGTTATTGAGGATATCATTGAAGCAAACAAGAACGGTCAGCCAGTGCTTGTAGGTACAATTTCAATCGAGAAATCGGAGCAGCTCAGTGCAATGCTCAAACAACGCGGCATAAAGCACAATGTTCTGAACGCAAAGCACCACGAGAAGGAAGCCGAGATTGTCGCTCAGGCAGGTAAAAAGGGTGCTGTTACAATTGCCACCAACATGGCAGGACGAGGCACAGATATTATTCTTGGCGGTAACGCTGAGTATATGGCTAAGGCAGAGATGAGAAAGCAGGGCATTGAGGACGAGTACATCGCCGAGGCAACAGGCTTTGCCGATACGGACGATGAAGAAATCCTCAACGCAAGAAAGCTTTACACCGAGCTTAACGAGAAGTTCAAAGAGGAGCTTAAAGGCGAAGCCGAAGAGGTTCGTGAAGCAGGCGGCTTGTTTATTATGGGTACGGAACGCCACGAGTCACGCCGAATTGACAATCAGCTCAGAGGACGTGCCGGACGTCAGGGCGACCCCGGTAAATCACGTTTCTATCTATCGGGCGAGGACGACCTGCTCAGACTTTTTGCCGGTGACAAAATCAAGACTATTATGAACACCTTTAACGTTGAGGAGAACATTCCTCTTGAAAGCAAGACGCTATCCAGAGTAGTTGAAAGCTCACAGCAAAAGGTTGAGGGCAGAAACTTCGAAATTCGTAAGAACGTGCTTCAATACGATGACGTTATGAACAAGCAGCGTGAGATTATCTACAGTCAGCGTGACCAGGTTCTCAATGGTGACGATATCAGAGAAACTATCATCAAGATGATTGAGCAGACAATTCAAGCTACCGTTGCGCAGTATCTTCCGGACGACTACACAAAGGAATCTTGGAACTACGAGGGCTTAAAGGAGTTCTACAAAGGCTGGCTTATCAACGAGCATGACGAGGACTTCCAGTTGACAGAAGAAGAGCTTCAGGAAACTGAAAGCGAATACATCATTGACAAGCTTGTCGAGAAAGCAAAAGCTATTTACGAGGAAAACGAAAAACTTCTTCCAGCGTCCGTAATGCGTGAGGCAGAGCGTGTTTACCTGTTAAAGAGTGTTGACAGACACTGGATGGACCACATTGACGACATGGAGCAGCTCAAGCAGGGAATTCGTCTGAGAGGCTACGCACAGCATGACCCTGTAGTAGAATACAGGCTGGAAGGCTTTGATATGTTTGACGCAATGATAGACTCAATTCGTCAAGACACAGTAAAGCTTATGCTTGTAGCACCTAAGAAGATTTACGAGCAGCAGAAGCTAATGGACGACTTAAAGCGTGCAAGAGAGTTGCAGCTTCACAAAATGGAAATGCAGAAGCAAGCTGAAATCAACGCTGAGAAGCAGGCACAGCAGGAAGAAGAAGCTGTACAAATGGTACTCAAAAGAGAGCAGATTGCAAAGCCGACATGGACCAGCTCCGACCCGGAGAGCAGCAAACCTAAGACTGTACGCAAGACCGTTAAGCAGAAAGTTGGAAGAAATGACCCCTGCCCATGCGGAAGCGGCAAGAAATACAAGAAGTGCTGCGGTATGAAAGAAGAGCAGGATTAATCAGGAGTGAGGAGTTAGGTTTTACCAATTACTCCACACTCTACACCGAATATTCTTTTCTTTATAAATAGGATATTACGAATTACTTTTAACAATAATAATAAACAGCCGCCGGTATAGCATAAATATACCGGCGGTTGTGCGTTATAAATAATTTAATTGCTTCCACTCTTGGAAGATGTTTTCTTTGAAGAAGTATCGCTAAGCTTGCCTGTTGATTTGAAGTAGGCGTCAAACATCGCTTTCGCTGTTTGCATTGAATATTTACCGTTGCCGCCATGTTCGATGACTACCGCTACGGCAATCTCCGGATTTTCGTATGGTCCGAACGCTATGAACGTTACGTTGTCTGTGCCGATATTTTCCGCCGTACCTGTCTTTGCGGCTATCGGTATCTTGTAGCTGCCGAAATATTCCTTTGCCGTACCCGAAGTTACTACCTTACGCATACCCTCTTTTACAACTTTCATATTAGAGGTGGATACGCCTGAGGTTTCTATTACTTCCGGCTGCTGACTGTTGTCTATAATTATATTGTCGCCGGTAAAATCAGTCACCTTGTCAACAAAATGCGTTCTCAGCCGTACTCCGTCATTGGCGATTGTTGCCGCATATGTCGCAAGCTGTATAGGAGTAAAGGCGTTGTCCGACTGACCTATTGCCGCCTGACATGTGTTTCCGTCATACCATATTGTTGAATCACGTCCGGCAAGAATACCTATGCTTTCGTAAAGCTCAATGCCTGTATGTACGCCCAAACCGAATTTCTCTGCGTAGTAGTCTATTGTGTTTATTCCAAGCTGCCGCCCTAAATCTGCAAAAAAGTAGTTGCACGAATCACGAAGTGCGTCCTTGACATTCTCCGAGGAGTGATAGTCAAGACAGCGGATAATATCGTTTTTGTAGTAGTCGTAGTTCTGACTGCAATATATAGTTGAGGACGGTGTGATTATCCCCTCTTCAAGACCTGCCGCCGCAACACACGGCTTAAATGTTGAGCCTACAATAAAGTTGCCGGTAAGCGAACGGTCAAACAGAGGAAGAGTTTCATCGCTCATTAGCTCGCTGTAATAGTCGGCGTCCGTGTTGTACTTTTGAATGTCGTAACCCGGATAGCTGGAACACGCAAGCACCGAAAAGTCGCTGAGCTTTATCATTACTGCCGCACCTGCCACACAATCGGGGAATATCTGTCCTGCCTCCTGCACGTTCTTTGCGAGAGCCTTGTTCGTTGCCTCTTGAAGCTTTGAGTCTATCGTCAAATATACAGCATTTCCGGGAACAGCCTTTACTGTTTCTGTTTCTTCTACGATTGCTCCGTCCGAGGTTTTTGTAATTCTCTTTTCGCCGTTTGTGCCTCTGAGATATGACTCCATTGCAAGCTCAATTCCGCTTTTTCCTATTCTGTCGTCAAGCCCATATCCGTCGTCTTTCAGCTCGTTGTATTCACTCTGAGAGATTGCTCCAACCGTACCCAGAATATGCGGCGCAAGGTCGCCGTCGTTGTAGTACCTGACAAAGGTGCTGGCACACTCCACACCGGGAAATCCCTGAGAATTTTCCAGTACAATCGCTACCATATCACGGCTGATATCCTCGGCGAATTTGTATGGTACAGAGTTGCTGTAGCCGCTGAACTCCATATTATAGCGAACGCTTGCTATATCTCGAAGCTCCTCTTTGGAGAACTTATTTTCGTCAAGCTCAAAACGCTCGATGAAAGCCGACATACAGTCCTCGGCGGTAGCGTACTTGTTCATATCGAGCATACTTTTGCTTTTGATGTAGTCAATAGTTTCTTCGCTGTTTTCGCTGAATTGATACGTTCCGTTTTTATCAATGTAAATCGGAAGTGTGTCAATCCACTTTTCATGCCGAATCTTCATCAGGTGAATGAGCTTGAATATCATATCATTTTCGGAGTCCTCTTTCATATAAAGCTTATTGAACATAATCATATAACCGGCATCGTTGACGACAAGCTCCTTGCCGCTGCGGTCGAGAATTTCTCCACGGCTGGCAACTGTAGTCATTGTATACGAAGCGGCGGAGAGGACATTATCCTGATACTCCTCATGCCTGATAATCTGCCATGAGAACAGCCGGACAACAAATAAACCGAAAATTATAATCGTAAGAACAGCGCATAACGCTGCTCTTATACCGCTGTTGCTTGTTCTGATTTCTGTTTTTCTCATAGCCTCTCCTTTATCTGTTGGCGTTTGAAAGCTTTGCTCTTCTGCGGCTTGCACTTGAACGCTGCGAGGGTGCGGCACGTTTTCTTTTCTTAACCTTGATTTTACGTTTATCCTTGCGGTACGTTTTTGACACAATCATTGTGATTACATACACAATAGGCGTCACTGCCCATGTGTACAAAATTCTTGGGAGATAATGCGTTAGATAAAAGTCGGTCATATTCTCGTAATTTTTGATGTAGTAGAAAATAAAAAATTTGAGAGATATCACCGCCGCGCTCGCCAAAGCACTGTACAGCAGCACGAAGTAAATATTATTTTTTATGTACTTGTTGTTCCAGGCGGCTTCGTAGCAGCAGATAGTTCCCAGAATAATAGACGTAAGCCCCATTACGCCGCCGGTTCCGACATCTATTGCCATTCCGCACAAAACGCCCAGAAAAAGCGAACACATAGGCATTTCAAACGCAGCAATCGACACCGCCGCCGATATAAGCAACAGCGGCTTTGCCATATAGATAACAGGGAGAAAATCCGGCGTACCCTCAATCACAAACAGAATGAGTATTTCAATGGTGTATAGAAGGTATCTGTAATATTTTCGTTTTATAAATATTCCCCCTTGTTAAGAATATGCTCACAAGCATTTAAGATTTATTATTTATACTCGAAAGCGTTAAGATTTAGCACTTATCTTTCTCATACCGGCAATTCGCAAGCTCTTGCCTTTTTTGTTTTAACCGAAAGATTTTGCTTGGAGATTGCTTTATT
>CACYEJ010000254.1 GCA_902773395.1 uncultured Ruminococcus sp. | reverse complement strand
TTAAGCTTTTCTATTTGCTCTAATTGCATTTGATTTTGCTTGATTATCGACTCAACAAACTCCTGTGTAAATGGCATTTGCTCCACCGCCTTTCTCTATCTAATAGTATATCATATAAATTGGATTTTGCCTACCATTTTTTAGGAGACTGAATAGTTACAAAAGAAAAATCGTTTTCCTTCACCAAACTTCTGTTTTTTCGTTAGTTCGCTTGTTGAGTTATCGTAAAGAAAAAATTTGTTCTTCTTCACCAAACTTCAATTTTATTTTTTAATCCTCTTCGCCCTCTGTCGCCGGGCGGGCAAAGATGTGTAACCTTTAAGAACAAATTTTGACGCATGAGAGAAAGTCACCTAACTCAAAAAGTTGGTGTGCGTTTTGCCTGTCGGGGCTTCCCGACCGATTTTCGTCCGGCGTTGCCGGTTCGTTGACCTCTCCTTAGGGACAAATTATGACGCAGGCGGTAAAGTCACCTAAACCCCCAAAAGTTAGTGTGCGTATTTCGTCTGGCGTTGCCAGTTTGCTGCGGAGGGGGGCTTGATTTTTTCATTATCTTTTAGTTTTTGAGTGTAAAAAATTTCAATCTCTTACAATAATATTTTGACAACAGACATTAAATGTGGTAAAATTGAAGCATAGATTTTTTATAAGGAGATGTCCGTTTTATGGATTGTATTTTTTGCGAGATAATTAAGGGTAATATTCCCTCAACAAAGGTCTACGAGGACGAGTTCGTAACCGCTTTTAACGACCTTAATCCACAAATGCCCGTTCATGTGCTGATTGTTCCAAAGAAGCATATTGCAAGTGCAAATGATATTGCAGAAGAGGACGCTGAGCTTGTAGGCAAAGTATTCCTTGCTGCTCAGAAAATTGCCGAAAAGCTCGACTTGAAAGACGGCTACAGAATTATCAATAATTGCGGCAAGGCAGCTGGTCAAACTGTAATGCATCTGCATTTCCATATGTTGGGCGGAAAAACAATGGGCGAAAATATTATTTGAAAACTAAAACGCAAATTTAAAAGAATATTCCGTTTTGTTCATAAATGTAGTAAACGTCATTAGAAGAATCCTATTGGGCGATAATGTTCAATTTGGAGTTAGCTCAAAAAACAACTCCTAATTCCTCGTTCCAAACTAACATCTCTCTTTAGGTAAAAATTATGTCGTCTGCTATAAATTTTCTTAGATTTAAGAGGTAGAAAAATGTCCGATACATATAAAATGAAAATCGCAGGACTGGAAAGAGAGCTTCCGATTTGTCCCGTTAGCGATACGCTTAATATTGCTGCTTTCGTAATGTTTGGTGACGTGGAGATTACCGAAGCAGTTGCAGCCGCGCTTTTGGAAAAATGCCCTGAGCACGATGTTGTTGTTACTGCCGAGGCGAAGGGTATTCCGCTTTGCTACGAAATGGCAAGACAGGGCTGCCGTGACTATGAGATAGCAAGAAAGTCGATTAAGACATACGACAGAAACCCGATTTCTTTTGAAGTGAAGTCTATTACAACATCATCAGTTCAGAAGCTTTATCTTGCAAGCGAGCGTGCAGAGAGATTAAAAGGCAAAAGAGTCCTTATTGTAGATGATGTTATCAGTACGGGAGCGTCTTTGAAGGTGCTTGAAAATCTTGTTGAGCAGGCAGGCGGTATCATCGTGGGAAAGGCGGCTGTGCTTGCTGAGGGTGACGCAGCCGACCGCACAGATATTATTTTTCTGGAGAAGCTGCCGCTCTTTCCGAAAAATTAAAATACGGCTCTATATAAAAAAGTCCGCAGTTTTAGGAGAAAACAGCTTATTATGTGCTTGTTTTTCTTTGAGAACTGCGGACTTTTTTTCTGCATTGAAAAACAACAAAAGATATTTTGTATGCTTCGCTTTGTTTGTTAATATTTTTGTTATACTTTTGCGAATAATTTGTTGATTTTTGGAGGGAGATGTAATATAATATTTAATGATTACGTTTTGATTGTATTCGTTGTCAGCAAACGAATATGTTTAATAAATTTTACTTAGTCTTTATAAATGGAGGAAAATATGGTTTTTGCTGATTTATTTTTTCTTTACATATTTTTGCCGGCTTGTTTGCTCTTTTACTTTGTCGGGAAAAATGTAAAGTACAGAAACGCTGTGTTGATCGTGTTTTCGCTTGTGTTCTATGCGTGGGGTGAGCCGACTGTTGTGCTGCTGCTGATATTAAGCACGATTGTCAATTGGCTTTTGGGTCTTGCCATAGACAAGCACCGAGAGGATAAACTCGGTAAGCTGGCAGTTGCCGGCTCGTTGGTGTACAGTTTGGGTATGCTTGTTATATTCAAGTATTTGGGATTTATCGTTGAGAATCTCAATTTTATTTTGCCTGTTGATATTCCTGTGCCCAATATTACGCTGCCAATCGGCATAAGCTTCTATACGTTTCAGATTATTTCGTATATTCTCGACTGCTATTGGGATCAGGTTAAGGTTCAGAAAAATTACTTTAAATTTCTTCTGTTCGTGTCGCTTTTCCCTCAGCTTATCGCAGGTCCGATTGTCCGCTATAGTGTTATCGAAAAAGAAATTGATAGCAGAAAAACTACGATTACTGACCTCTCAGAGGGTTCGTGCCGCTTTATGATTGGTCTTGCAAAAAAGGTTATTCTCGCTAATAATCTGTGGACAATCGTTGAAAATTTCTTCGGTGGAGATATTTCTACGCTTTCCGTATTTGGCACTTGGTATACGGTAGTAGTTTATGCTATGTATGTTTACTTCGATTTCAGCGGCTACTCCGATATGGCAATAGGTTTGGGACGTATTTTCGGCTTCCATTTTAATGAAAACTTTATTCACCCGTTCATCTGCCGCAATATCGCTGAGTTCTGGCAGAGGTGGCATGTTTCGTTAGGCTCGTTTTTTAGGGACTATCTTTTGTATGTTCCGATTGGCGGAAAAAGACGTAAGTATTTGAATCTATTTCTTGTTTGGTTCTCAACCGGTCTTTGGCATGGCGCTTCGTGGAACTATATAATTTGGGGCTTGTATTTCGGTACATTTATTTTGATTGAGCAGCTCTTGGGCAAAAAGCGTATGAAAGCTATCCCTACGGTCGTTACTCATATTTATAGTAAGATTATTATTATTATCGGATTTGGTATATTCTACTTTGAGGACTTCACTCAGCTTGGCAATTTCTTTAAGAATCTTGTCGGAGCAAACGGCAACGCCCTTTCCGATACGATTGCAACTACCTCGCTTGTGAATAACTGTTTCCTTGTGGCTGCTGCAATTTTGGCTTGCTTCCCAGTGGGAAATTTAGTGGGTAAGCTCTTTGATAAGAATACCCATACTATAGCGTTGGGTCAAACTCTTAAAGTGGTTTACTGCCTCGGCTTGCTCATTATTTGCAGCCTGCTGCTCGTAGACGCAACCAGTAATCCGTTCTTGTATTTCAGATTTTAAATAGGAGGAAATGCCGTTATGGACGACAACGTGAAAACAGTTCCGGAAAATAACGCTGCCGAACAGCCGAAGAAGAATTACAATAACCGCAATCGCAGCAGAAATCGTAACCGTAACTATAAAAAGAATTATCACAACCAAAATCAGCCGTCTGAGAATTTGGCTGATAATGCTCAGGCTTCAAAAGACGAAAACGCAAATCAGTCAAAGGCAGCTCGCAGCAATAATTCCGGAAAGCCGAGAGGTCAATACAACCGTAATTCGGATAATACAAAATCAGCCGGTGGTGAACGCCGCAGCAATAACAGAAATCAAAAGAACCGCAGCCGAACTCATAATGAATCAAAGCCTAAAAGCTACTATATGAGTAAGCCGCTTGATGAAGAGGAATTCGACAGTGCATTTGGCGATGTGTTTCAAAATGAGCAGGAGCCTGTTGATACTCAGGAGGCTATAAGCAATTTCGAAAAGCATGATAGACAGAAGCAGAGTAGAGATAACACGCAGAGAGCGGCGGCTGATGAAACCGAAGAGAATCCAACTCAGCCGAACAGAAAGCCGAAGCCAAAGAAAGCGGCGGCTGATGAAATCGAAGA
>CACYEJ010000253.1 GCA_902773395.1 uncultured Ruminococcus sp. | reverse complement strand
TCAGCCGAACAGAAAGCCGAAGCCAAAGAAAGCGGCGGCTGATGAAATCGAAGAGAATCCAACTCAGCCGAACAGAAAGCCGAAGCCGAAGAAGACAGCGGCTAAGGATAATTCTGAGAAAAAATCTGTTCAGGAAACAGAAAACGTTCCGCAGGCGAAAAAACGCAGAAAAGAATCATCTCATGAGATTTCGTCTAATTCAAAAGAAAAAGCATCAATTCGCCGCAGCACCGAGAATGAAGCTGATATCTTAGAAAACAGAAAAAAGAGCGATACTCGTTTTTGGACAAGATTTGCTTCACTTGCGGCGATTGTACCGGTTTATACAGCTATAGTTGTGTGTATGATTGCTATGCCGAGGTCAACGGTTTCAAATCTTGAAAAGAGAAATCTTGACCAGTTCCCCGAATTCTCGTGGACCGATTATTGGAGCGGTACATATACGGCGTCAATTGCCCATTACTTTGATGATACTGTTCCTTACAGAGATACATTGAAGCAGGCAGGAAGTCAGCTTTTGAATTTCCTCGGTATCAAGTACAACGATGTCCAGATTAACGGTCAAATGGAGGTTGTAAATAATACCGACAAAGTGAACGACAGTAAGAATAATTCCGCTAAAACCGAGAGCCAATCTCCGGCTAAAGCAAAAACTAAATCAAATACATCTTCAAAATCCGAAGATACCGACAGCGAGGAAGATGTGACTGCTCCAAAGGGGCAGGAGATTGCAGACGGCGTTTATGTAAACGGTGTTATAGTGGTTCATCAGGACGGTCATTATCGTGCAATGTCAATGTACGGCGGCGGCTCAGGTGAGGTTTACGCCAGTGCGGTGAACGGCTTTGCGGAGGATTTGCCGGGAGTCAGGGTTTACTCAATGGTTGACCCAACGTCAAGTGAGTTCTATACTCCGCTTAATTTCAGCGATTACAACGCAAGTCAGTCAGACGATATCGACAGCATTAACAGTATGCTTCAAAATGTAACGGGTATCAACGTTTGCAGTACGCTTTCAAAGCACGTAAACGAAACGATTTACACCAGAACCGACCACCACTGGATGTCTTTAGGCGCTTATTATGCGGCACAGGATTTTGCTAAGGCGGCAGGCGTTCCGTTTATGGAGCTGAAAAATTACGAGAAGAAAAAGGTTCCCGGTTATGTGGGTACGTTCTACGCTTTCTCCGGCGGCAATGCGAATTTGCTTAATGACCCTGAGGACTTCATTTATTACGTTCCGAAAAATAAGAATTATAAAGTGGAATATTACGACTACGCATATAACTTCCAGTTTGAGGGAGATATGTTTGTCGAGGTTGCCGATATAAGCGAGATGTATTCGTCATTTATTTGCGGCGACGCTTACACAGTGAAAATTTCCACAGGCGTAAAGAACGGCAGAAAGCTTTGTCTTGTAAAGGACAGCTACGGCGACGCTTTGCCCCCGTTCTTCACAGGCTCGTTTGAGGAAATTTACGTGGTTGATATGAGATACTTCCAGCTTAATCTTGTTGATTTCGTTGAGGAGCATGGAATTACAGATTTACTGTTCTCTTGCTGCTCATACTCAGCGGTTGGCCCGAACTCTGATAATTTGGACAGCATGAGAACATCAGGCGGCTCGGCTCATGTTCAAGAAGATGAACCCGAAGAAGAGTCTGAGGCTGCTGTATCATCTGAGGAGCCGAAGGAGAATGAGCCTGAGAGTGAGGACAACACACCGTCTGTTTCTTATGATGAACAAGAGTATGACGAGGTGTTCGACAATATTGACGTAGATGACGGTCAATTTGGTATTGTCGGCAATATAAATGATAATACCGGCGGCGATGACGATGTCGGCTATGATGATTATGATGAGGATTATTAATATCTTATTTTCAGAAAGGAATTAATATGCAAGAGCTTGAGTATCCCTTTGACTCCGCATATATTATGAAAAAGCGGAAGTCAATCAAAAGAACACTTCTTTCGGACGGTACAACCCGTTTGAAAAAGAAAATCGCTGTTCTTGGCGGTTCTACAACAAACGATATAGTTTCCATTATGGAGCTGTTTTTGCTGAATATGGGTATCGAGCCGACATTTTATCAGTCGGAGTATGCACAGTATTGGCAGGACGCAATGTTCCCCGGCGAAGAGCTGAAAAGCTTTTCTCCTGATATTGTGCTGGTTCATACCACCAACAGAAATATTACCGCTTTTCCAAGTGTTACCGATAAGCCGGAAGAGGTTGACGAGCTTCTGAACAAAGAATTCAATCGCTATAAAATAATGTGGGAAAGCATAGCCGATAAGTTTCATTGCCCGATTATTCAGAATAATTTTGAAATGCCGCTTTATCGTCTTATGGGCAATAAGGATTGTTCCGACTATAGGGGCAGGGAGAATTATATCTCCAGACTCAATATGAAATTCTATGAGTATAGTTCGCAGGTTAGCAATTTCTATATCAATGATATTAATTATATATCTGCAAGCTACGGCTTGAAAGAATGGTCTAATCCGCTGTACTGGAATATGTACAAGTACGCGCTTTGCTTTGAGGCTATTCCTGAGCTGGCTTTTAATACGGCGAATATTGTTAAGTCGGTTTTCGGCAGAAATAAAAAAGCTCTTGCTCTTGACCTTGACAATACGCTTTGGGGCGGCGTAGTAGGCGATGACGGCGTTGAGCATATCCAGATTGGACAGGAAACAGGCGTTGCACAGAGCTACTACGAGTTCCAGTCGTATATTAAGGCTCAAAAAGATTTGGGCATAATGCTCACTGTCTGCTCCAAGAATGATGAGGAAAATGCAGTTGCAGGCTTGAATCACCCTGAGGGAGTTCTTCGCCCCGATGACTTTATTGTCATTAAGGCTAACTGGGAAAACAAGGATAGAAATATTGCCAATACGGCAGCGGAGCTTAATATTCTGCCGGAGTCGATTGTGTTTGTGGACGACAATCCGGCTGAGCGTGAAATTGTAAAGTCACAGCTTGGCGGAGTTAAAGCTCCAACTATGGACGGCGTGGAGAATTATATCCAGACTCTCGACAGAAGCGGTTTCTTTGAGGTTACTACTTTCAGCGAAGATGATATAAAACGAAACGATATGTATAAAGCTAATGTGCAGAGAGCCGCTCAGCAGGCTGCGTTTGAGAATTACGAGGACTATCTGCTGAGCTTGGAAATGGACGCTGTTATAGACGATTTTATACCGATGTACATTCAGAGAATTACACAGCTTTCCAACAAGAGCAATCAGTTCAATGTTACAACAAAGCGGTATACAACGGCTGAAATGGAAGAGGTTTTTGCAAGCGATGATTATATTCGCCTTTACGGAAAGCTTGTGGATAAGTTCGGCGATAACGGCGTTGTATCGGTAGTTATCGGCAAGAAGGACGGTTCTGTTTTAAATATGGAATTGTGGCTGATGAGCTGCCGTGTGCTTAAAAGAGATATGGAGCTTGCAATGCTCGACACACTCGTTGAGAGGTGCAGAGAGCAGGGCATTGAAACGATAAAGGGCTATTACTACCCGACTGCCAAAAACAGTATGGTTAAGGAGCTGTATGGTTTCTTCGGCTTTGAGAAGACAGAGGAAGACGATAACGGAAATACAGTTTGGCAGCTTAATGTTCAGGATTATCAAAAGAGAAACAAGGTCATTAAGGTTCATGGCAACCAGTAGAATATATGACAAAATAATAAAAAACAGGAGGATTATACCATGACAGAAGAAGAAATCTATGAGAGATTGAACGAAGTATTTCAGGACATTTTTGACGATGATACCATTGAGGTAGACGAGTTCACCACTGCCGATGATATTGACGATTGGGATAGCTTAGAGCATATCAATCTGATTGCTGCTGTTGAAGAGGAGTTCGGCATCAAGTTTAAAATGGGCGAGGTTTCTACTATGAAAGACGTTGGCGAAATGGTAGAAATCATAATGTCGAGAATTTAACTGAAATGTATTAAATAAACTATATCGGGCGGTGAGTTTTTACTGCCCGATTTTTTCGTAAAAAAACTACAAATTTTTAAACAAATTTTCTATGCAGCTAAATAAGCAAATTTTAAGAAAAGTGTTAAATTTTCTTTTAAAATATGGTATTGTTATTTTATGTGCGGTATAATTATTTAAAGAGCCGTACAGTGGAAAAATGAATATAGATATTATCGAACAGGAGATAAGATGAACGATGAGTATCGAAAGATGGCTATTACATTTGATTTACGAGTATAACGGCTATGGAATTCTTTTGTACGTATTTATCACTAATGCCACTGCTGGCATATTGTCTTCTACTTCTACTTATTCCGGATAAAAAATCGGTGTTTTGTCGAAAATAATTTAACTCGTTGTGCAATACATAAAGACAAATGTTTTTATAGCACAACAGGTTAATTCATGACAAAACACTCCCGAATGGCAAAATATCAGAACTGACTGCTCACGGTAAATGTCGTGGGCTTTTTTTAAAAAAAATTTAAAAATATCTATTGACAAAACAAGCTCAATGTGGTATTATAATAAAGCACTGAGGCGGTAAGGTCTTTGAAAAAATAAATTTAAAAATTTTTCAAAAAAGACTTGACAACAGCTAATATGTGTGTTATAATAATCAAGCACTGTTAAGAAAGCAGTTCTTAATATGCTGGTGTAGCTCAGTTGGTAGAGCAGCTGATTTGTAATCAGCAGGTCGGGGGTTCGAGTCCGTCCACCAGCTCTTTA
>CACYEJ010000252.1 GCA_902773395.1 uncultured Ruminococcus sp. | reverse complement strand
CGGTTTAAAGAAAAACAGGCAAGAGCTTGCGAATTGCCGGTCTGAGAAAGATAAGTGCTAAATCTTAACGCTTTCGAGTATAATTAAGTATTGTTAAAATATTTCCAGTTCCAAGCATTTCCAAATTTCGCCCAAAATTTCATAATGCTCAGGCTCTTCAACAGAAACATCTTTAAAGCCTACAGATTTATAACAATAATAAGCTGACGGATTATTTTCAAAGACACCTATTGTCACATTCTTCGCTTTTAAAACATCAAAAGCATATTCAAGCGAAAGACGAAGCATTTCTTTGCCGAAGCCCCTGCCGCGTTTTGTATCATCAACAATTACAAAGCCAAAGCGTAATGTTTTCTTTTCGGCATCTGTAAATCTCATAATCAAATGTCCGACTATACTATCCTCGTCAACTGCCGTAAAAGGATAAAACGTGTCTGCACCTGTGCAATCTCCGTTACAGTCTATATATTTATAATTCATATCATCAGCCGTAATCGGAAAATGTTCGTATCTATCAGAACTCCATTTCCGAAAGCTGATTTCATCTTTGCACCACGACACAATTGTTTTTGCGTCATCAGGCTTATAGGGTCTTATTTTCAGCATCGTATTATTCCTTTCAAAAAATCCTAAGCTCGTAGGTTTTCAGACGTTCGTCCTGCACAACCTTGACGTCATATCCTATTTCATGAAGCTTTGTAATATTAGACCTCTTTTGTCCTACAAACTTTGAAATACTTTTTGGATTTACTGCAACTATCAAAGAAGAATCCTTTGGAATATTTTTTGTTTCACATAATTCCAGAAATTCATCAAGCATAAGCTTACTCTCGCAAAGCTCCTTGAAAGCCGCATGATAATTATCATACAACATTCCGCTCTTTAAATCATCGCTGTAATGAAGCCCAAGTCGAATAACCTCTATGTTATTTTCCGAAAACATTTTCAGCAACAAAGCACACAGATTAACCGACTTTAAAAGCTCCGGCGGCTGATACTCTCCGCTTCTGTAAAGCTCTCCAAGCATTGTCTTATCAAGCGTAACAGTGGGATAAATCCTAACCGTGTCCGGTTTTAGAGATATTATCTCCCTAGCTGAATATACATCTGTATCAAAATCACTTTGATACAGCCCTGTCATCATTTGAAGTCCCAGTGAAAAGCCGTATTCTTTAATAAGGTGCGACGCTCTTTTGACATCATCAGCCGTATGCCCTCTGAGATTGGCTTTAAGCACCTTATCGCTCATACTCTGAGCCCCAAGCTCAATCGCCGTAACACCTCGGCTTTTTAAAATATCGAGAATATCTTCGTCTATTGCATCAGGTCTGGTTGAAATTCTGATACCATTGACTGTCCCCTCCTGCACATACTTATAGGCACAGTCAAGCAGACGCATCATATATTCCCTGTTAATTGCCGTAAAGCTCCCCCCGAAAAAAGCTATCTCATATTCATAATTATCCGAATATGACACCGCTGTTTTTACCGCTTCGTCAATATCCTTTTCGGTTGGCTGGTACTGTACGCCTGTGATACTTCTTTGATTGCAAAACGAACATCTGTGAGGACAACCGTTATGCGGTACAAAAATTGCAATATTTCCATGCTTCATAATCAATAACCCATAAGCTCCAAAGCTTCTCTTGCTGCCTGCTGCTCGGCTTCCTTCTTGCTTCTGCCGCCGCCCTTTCCGATTACGTTGCTGTTGAGATGAACCTCTACTACAAAATGCTTATCGTGGTCCGGACCTGTTTCCTTAACAAGAACATAAGAAAGCTTTTCTTCCGGATTCTTCTGGATAATCTCTTGAAGAGATGTTTTATAATCCTTGAATTTCTTCGGCTTCGTGCTTTTGATATCGGGAATCACAAACCGCAAAATAAATTCACGAGCCGGCTCAATACCGCCGTCAAGATAAATTGCTGCAATCAAAGCTTCAAACGCATCGGATAAAATCGACGGTCTGTCATCGCCGCCCGAACGTCTTTCACCTTTTGAAAGTCTGATATGCTTTCCCATGTTAATTTGCTTTGCATATACATAAAGTGACTTTTCACACACAAGCGACGCTCTCAGCTTTGTAAGCTTTCCCTCAGGAAGCTCAGGGCAATGCAAATATATGTAATCCGATACAACAATACTCAGAACGCTGTCGCCAAGAAACTCCAGTCTTTCGTTATACTTGACGCTGCCCTTTGCTTCGTTTGCATACGAAGAATGTGTCAGTGCCGTTATAAGCAGCTCCTTATTTTTAAATTCATATCCTATGAGCCTATGAAGCTCCTTGAAGTCCAGCTTGTTATCTGCTGTCTGCATAAAAAATCACCCCTTTGAAAGCTGAGCAAGCTCTGTTTCAATTTCCTTTATCACATTGGTGTTGACATAATTCATCGTGAGGTCAACCGCATATTTAACTGTTTTCGCAGTTGCATTTCCGTGAACCTTGAACACCGGTTTTGCTGCACCCAGAATAGGTGCTCCGCCATAAATATCCGTATCCATTTCATGCTTTAACTGCTTAAAATCGCTCATTACCATAGCGGCTGCAAGCTTATTCTTAACATTCTTTGTAAATATCGCTTTGAATTTGTTCATTAATGCAATTGCAACACCTTCGTACATTTTGAGTACAAGATTACCTGTAAATCCGTCTGCAACAAGCACATCGCAGCCGTCCATTGGAATATCTCTGCCCTCAACGTTACCGATGAAATTCACAGGTGTTTCCTTTAAAAGAGCAAAGGTTTCCAATCGCAGAGGGTCACCCTTGTGATCTTCTGTGCCGACATTAGCTAATCCTACTCTCGGATTTTTAATACCCATTACCTTATCCAGATAAACAGAGCCCATTATTGCAAACTGTTGAAGCATCTCCGCCTTACATTCGGCATTGGCACCACCGTCAATCAGCATGAACATTCCCTCATATTTGGGAAGAATTGGTGAAAAAGCAGGTCTTTTAATTCCCTTGATTCGCTTTACAATCAAGGTTGCACCTGTAATCAAAGCACCGCTGTTGCCTGCCGAAAGGAAAGCATCGCCCTTGCCGTCTGCAAGCATTTGCAAACCAACAGTCATGGAGCTGTTTTTCTTTTTTTTCAAGACGTCCGTTGCGTGATCCTCCATTGTGAGTATCTCTTCGCAATTCTCTATTGTCAGCTTTGAGATATCTATATCGTTATCTTCTGCTGCTTTTTTGATTTGCTCCTCAGGACCTGTCAAAATTATTTCAAGATCATCATGCTCTGAAAGTGCAATGACACAACCCTTTAAAATTTCTACTGGAGCATTATCTCCGCCAAAGGCATCTACTATTATTTTCATTATCTATTCCTCTTTTTATACATGGAGATTGTATTTTTTACCACTTCTCAAACTTTCCATAATCAACTAACCTATTATGTATTCCGCAGCGTATCCTGTTTTTTGGGAGAGATATGTTATAGCTAATATTTGGGAATTTATATACCTCTGCTTTACTGCATATCATCAAAATAACATAAAGCTCTATCGGCATGTGCCTGTGCTTTAAGCTGCTTATCTCTTATTTTTTCCTGTAGAGGCGGAAGTATTCCAATATTCGCACCCATCGGCTGGAAATCGGCAACTGATTCGTCACTGATATAATTTGCCAATGCACCAATCATGGTGTAATCTGGAAGCGTCATAAGAGGCTCATTATAATATGTTTTAGCTGCATTGATACCGGCAAGCAGTCCCGATGCACCGGATTCCATATATCCCTCAACACCTGTTATCTGTCCTGCAAAAAACAAATTAGGATTGTCTTTCACCGAAAAAACATTAGTGAGTATCTTAGGTGAGTTGATAAATGTATTTCTGTGCATCACTCCGTACCTTACAAAATCAGCATTTCTCAAAGCCGGAATCAATCCAAATACACGCTTTTGCTCAGGAAATTTCAGGTTCGTCTGAAATCCGACAAGATTGTACATTGTGCCGCCTGCATTCTCCTTACGAAGCTGCAATACAGCCCACGGACGATGACCTGTTCTCGGATCGGTAAGACCAACCGGCTTCATAGGACCAAAGCGAATTGTATCGCTGCCCCTTTGAGCCATAACCTCAATAGGCATACAGCCCTCATAAACCTTCGGATTTGAAACGTCTACACCATGAAGCGGAGTTCTCTCTGCATTGACAAGCTCACTGTGAAACAGCTCATACTCCTCTTTATTCATAGGGCAGTTGATATAATCGTCACCATCGCCCTTGCCATAGCGTGAAGCTTTAAACGCAGCTGTCATATCAATGCTTTCTGCTGTGACAATCGGTGCAGCAGCATCGAAAAAGCTGAGCGAACCTCCGAAACACTCTTTGATATTTTCGGCAAGCTTTTCACTTGTAAGAGGACCTGTTGCAATAATGTTGATTCCGTCCGTAGGAATTATATCAACCTCATTTTCGACTATCGCAATGTTAGGGTTAGATTTGATTTTCTCAGTCACCATTGCAGAAAACAGCTTTCTGTCTACAGCCAATGCACCGCCTGCCGGCACACTGCACGCATCAGCACACATCATCAGCAATGAGCCAAGTCTACGCATTTCCTCTTTAAGCAAGCCTGCTGCACTATTAACCCTAGCAGCCTTGAAAGAATTTGAACATACGAGTTCAGCATATAAGTCCGTATGGTGTGCCGGAGTTTTTTTGTTTGGCTTCATCTCGTAAAGTTCCGTTTTTATTCCACGCTCGGCAAGCTGCCAAGCTGCTTCGCATCCGGCAAGTCCTGCACCGATTACTCTAACTGTCATATTACATTTCACCCTTATTCGTTGCTCTTGCTGTCGTCCTCGGTAAGCTCCCGTTCATAACCGCAGCCCTCTGCGTTACAGAATATCTTTGGCTTTTTGCCCTCTTTCTTAAAAAGAATCTCGCCGCACTGAGGACACTTTTCATTCAGAGGTTCGCTCCACGACGCAAAGTTACAATTCGGATAATTGCTGCAACCGTAGAATGGTTTACCTCTCTTCGTTTTTCTTACAAGAATATCGCCGTCCTCGCATTTCGGACAAGCAACCCCAAGCTTATTAACAACCTTTTTTACAGTCTTGCAATCCGGATATCCCGAACAAGCCATAAATCTGCCGTATCTGCCATATTTGTACACCATTGGTTTACCGCAGTTCGGACACACTTCGTCTGTCTGATCCTCTTTAAGAGTAATCTTCTGATCCTTCATCTCCTCTTTGGCTTTTTTGAGTGTATCCTCAAAGTCACCGTAGAATCCGTGCAGAAGATTTACCCACTCTTCCTTACCGTGTTCAACCTCATCAAGTTCGGTTTCCATTTGTGCAGTAAATTTAACATTTACTATCTTCGGAAAACGTTTCTTCATCAAGTCGGTAATTGCCTCTCCAAGCTCTGTTGGAAAGAGAGTTTTGTTTTGACGGCGAACATAATCACGGCTTACGATAGTAGTTATAGTTGCTGAATACGTTGACGGTCTGCCTATGCCGTTTTCCTCTAAAGCTTTTATCAATGAAGCTTCTGTGTAGCGAGCCGGCGGCTGAGTAAAGTGCTGATTAGGAAGAATTTCCTTAGCTCTAACCGTCATACCCTCTTCCAAAGCCGGAAGCTGCGACTCCTTCTCCTCTTCCGTATCCTTGCCCTCAACATACAGAACGGTAAATCCGTCAAAGTCAACCTTATAGCCGCTTGCTTTGAATGTGTAACCGTTTGCTTCGATATCCGCCTGAGTTGTCTTTTGAATACACTCTGCCATTTGTGAAGCAAGAAAACGCTCCCATATAAGTTTATAAAGCTTATACTGATCACTTGAAAGATTATTTTTAATCTGATCGGGAGCAAGGCTTATCATTGTAGGACGAATTGCCTCGTGACCGTCCTGAGCATTACTTCTGGACTTGAATTCCCTCGGCTTTTTCGGCAGATATTTGCTGCCCCAGCGATTCTCTATATAATCCTTTGCTTCCGCCTTTGCATCATTAGAAATACGCAGAGAGTCGGTTCTCATATATGTGATAAGACCGGTAGCTCCGATTCCGTCAATCGTAACACCCTCATAAAGCTCCTGTGCAACCTTCATAGTACGCTTTGACTGAAAGCCCAGTTTTCTTGAAGCGTCCTGCTGGAGTGTAGATGTAATGAAAGGCGGTGCGGGCTGTTTTCTTCTGGTACCGTTTTTTACCTTGGTAATTGTAAACTCGGCATTTTCAAGATCATCTAAAACTTTTTTTGCATCTGCCTCATTGGTAATCTTTATCTTTTCGCCGTTATACATTGCCAAAGCTGCCGAGAATGCCTTTCTGCCGCCCTTTGGAATAAACTTTGCGTCTATTGTCCAGTATTCTTCGGGAACAAATTTGCGAATTTCATTTTCTCTGTCAACAATAATTCTAAGCGCAACAGACTGCACACGTCCTGCTGAAAGACCTCTTCTGATCTTCTGCGATATAAAAGGGCTAAGCTTATAGCCAACAAGACGGTCAAGAATTCGCCTTGCCTGCTGTGCGTTGACAAGATCTATATCAATCGAGCGTGGATTCGCCATACCATTTGCGACGCCCGTTTTTGTTATCTCATTAAATTCCACACGGTTTTTACTGTCGAGGGGCAGCTTCAGAATATATGCCAAATGCCACGAAATTGCCTCTCCCTCACGATCCGGGTCAGTTGCGAGGTACACATGATCGCACTTTTTTACTGCTGCTTTCAGCTCCTTGATAAGCGCTTCCTTATCCTTCATAACCTCGTATTTAGGTTCAAAATTATTCTTCACATCAACACTGAGACGTTTTGCCGGCAAATCACGCACATGTCCCTTTGATGCAAGTACCTCGTAGCCGCTTCCGAGATATTTCTGGATCGTATGAGCCTTCGACGGCGACTCTACAATTACTAAATCAGACATTCAATAACCTCCACCACTAAGGTTTAAAAACAAGAGAACATTATTATAACATCTCTCAATGAGTCTATTTTTTTACACAAGCTATTGTTTGTGTAAAAATAGTATCATCAATCCGGTCAAATTTTCCGGATAAACTCTTTTCTTTTTCTTTATATTTTTATATTATTATTATAATTAAATTGAAACCAGTATTTTATAATTTCGCCCTTCAAGCATTTCAATATATTCAAACATTTCAAGCTTAGTCAAAATGGAATGAACCGTACCAATAGCAAGACCTGTTCGCTCAACAATTCGATCAATATGCAGCACTTCGCTGTCAAATGCAGACAAAACCTTCCGTGAATTTTCGGATAAATCGTTCCATTCCTCTTTTGAGATTTTTTTAAGCGAAGATATTTCATCAGACGGATCAGTTTTTTCCTCTTTAACTGCTGTAGTAGATTTATTTTTTTCAGGCTTAGAGGGAGAATACATTTTCTCTGTTTGCTTATCTTGCTGATTAGATTTCTTTGTATCAACAAGCAAATCAATCTGTGTAAAAGCCGGTACTTCTTTTTTAGAATTCTTCTTAGGCGGTTTCTTATTTTCCTGTAGTTTGCCGCCGTAGTACTCTATTACATCGGCAGCAGAAGTCACGGGAACTGCACCGTCTTTAATCAGCTCATTTGTACCAAAAGACACATCACTCGAAATATCTCCTGGAACGGCGAAAACATCACGTCCCTGTTCGAGCGCCAATTCAGCAGTAATCAGAGAACCACTTCGTTTTCCGGCTTCAACAATCAGCACACCCTTCGACAATCCGCTGATAATCCGATTTCTCTGAGGAAAAGTATATCTGGAAGCCGGCGTATCCGGCGGATATTCTGAAATAACAGCACCTCTTCTCAGAATCTGTTTTTTCATCTCATCGTTTTCTCTCAAATACTTATAGTTTATGCCGCAGCCTAAAACGCAAACAGTCTTTCCGTCTGAATTCAACGCACCACGATGAGAATAGGTATCAATGCCCAATGCACCGCCACTGATAATCACAGCTCCATTAGCAGCAAGATCAGCCGACAATTGAAAAGCTGTTCTCATTCCATACGGTGTGGAATTTCTGGTACCCACCATTGCAATAGACAGCTCCTCAGAAATCACCTCAAGATTGCCTTTTACATACAATACAGCCGGCGGATTATCAATATACAATAATCTTTCAGGATAGGCAACATCACCAATTGTAACTATTTCGATATTACTTTCCTTACATTGTTGGATTATTTTGCGTGCCTTATCTAAAGATGTATCTTTTAACTTTTCGATATCCTTTTTAGTGAAATTTCCGCACATCAGCTTCTCTTCAAAAGGAGCACGGAAAAAATCCTCGGCAAAAGTATAATGGTTGATAATATATGAAATTTTCCTGTTTCCATAGCCGATTGCCTGTTGAATCCACAGCCAATATGCAGTTTGATTATTCATAAAATCTACCCTTTATCTAACTAATTCCCACATCAGAATTGCCGCAGCCGCAGCCGCATTAAGTGACTCAGCTCTGCCGGACATAGGTATTTTTACCCTTTGGGCGCATACGTTTATCACCGCTTCACTCAGTCCGTTTCCCTCGTTGCCGATAAGCATAACGCCGCCGCTTAAAGAAAGCTTTGTAATATCCTCAGCATCTCTCGGAGTAGAGCCGTAAGTCATTATACCCGAACTTGTCAAGTCGCTGATACACGAAATAAAATCATCGGGAACAAAACAAGGCAGCCGAAAGACAGCGCCCATACTCCCCCTCACAACCTTTGGCGAATAAAGATCACAGCAATTCTCGGACATTAACACACCATTAAAACCAAGCGCCTCAGCAGTACGGAGAATAGTTCCGAGGTTAGACGGATCCTGAATGTTTTCCAGAGCTATATAATTCCCCTTTGTATTAATTGTAAGCAAATTTTTATTTTTGTCAAGTATATTAAACACACAAAAAAAGCCCTGCGGCGATTTAGTATCGCTCAGCTTCTCAAAAACCGACTGTGAAACAATTACAGTTTTCCTTGATACAGCCGAAATTTTTTCAAAGTCGTCCATGTGCTTTTCTCTCGATTTTTCGGTACAGAAAAAAATTTCCGGAGAATAGCCCGACTGCACGCCGTCAAGGCATATTCTTGTGCCCTCTGCTGTGAACAATCCCTGCTCTCTTCTGTACTTTGAGCTTTTCACAAGCTTTGCCGCATGCTTTATTATTTCATTATCCTTGCTGGTAATTATCATTGTTAAACCTTCGCTTCTTCCTCGTGAACCTTTATTTTAAGCTTAATATATTCATCATCAGCCTTTTCTCTCAGATGATAGCCTCCAAAAGAATTAGAACCGTCCTCCAATACATAAACGGTAACGCTTCGGCTTTTCAACACCTCAGATATATCGTTTAAGAATTTCTCGCTTTTTACAGTGATAATTTCATCATTTTCATTCTTATATTTAATTACGAAATTCCAGATAATTTCATCAAACACTTCATTTACGTATTTAACATGACGAATATTTTTTTCGGCAGCAACAATCTTGCCTTTATATTTTTTTGCATTTTTAAGAAGCTGCTTTTCCTTTTTAAAGAATTCCTTTCTCGCTTTTTTATCCAGATAATTCATCACAATAACTGCTGTTAGGCAAACAATAAAAACCACAATTGCCACAGCTGTATATTGAGCATTGAATCCATGATCCTCTCTCGACAACGCAGACATAATAATCATATACACAGCGATAACACTTGAAAAGATACCCAAATAGCCAAGCGCAAGAAAAAGCCTTAGCGAGGGATTCGAATACTTTGCGTCCTTCGCCTCTGCTCTGACAAGCTCAAATTGTTCTACATTATCCATAAAGCTATCCCTACGATCAAACTCGATTTTCAAAAACAGCACCCAAGGAGAAACGCCTCAGGTGCTGAAACAATAAATGTTCTTGTTAAATTAAAGAGCCTTCTTAGCCTGCTCAACAAGTCTTGTAAAGCCAGCGGGATCAGCAATTGCGATCTCTGAAAGCATCTTACGATTAAGAGTAACGCCAGCCTTCTTGAGTCCATTCATAAATGTGGAATAGTTAGTACCATTGAGCTTGCAAGCTGCATTGATACGAGCGATCCAAAGTCTGCGGAAATCTCTCTTTCTCTGCTTACGACCGATGTAAGCGTAGTTGCCTGACTTATTGACAGCCTGTTTAGCCATCTTAAAATGCTTACTCTTAGAACCCCAGTAGCCCTTAGCAAGCTTTAAAACCTTTTTTCTTCTTTTGCGAGTAGCCATCGCACCTTTAACACGTGCCATTTATATTACCTCCGTATTGGTTAATCTTAAAATTGAACTTCCTATACTTACAAATTACTTGTAAGGAATAAGTCTTTTAACCTGTGCTACATTTGTCTTGTCAGCAACGGTTGTCTGTCTAAGACCTCTCTTACGCTTTGTGGTCTTCTTGTTAAGAATATGTCTTTTATTAGCGTGGGCACGAATTACCTTACCGTTCTTAGAAAGTTTAAAACGCTTTTTTGCGCCGCTGTGTGTCTTGATCTTTGGCATAATTTTGTCCTCCTTAGTTTCACTTTGCCGGCTTTGGAGCAAGGAACATAAGCATATTGCGTCCTTCGAGCTTAGGCGGCTTCTCCACTACTGCTGTTTCTGCACAAGCCTGTGAAAATCTGTTCATTATCTCCGTGCCAAGCTCCGGATGTCCCATTTCTCTGCCACGGAATCGTATTGAAACTTTTACCTTATCACCCTTTGAAATAAACTTCAAAGCATGATTAAGCTTGGTGTTAAAATCATGAGTATCAATATTGAGAGAAAGTCTAACCTCTTTTGTATCGACAATCTTCTGATTTTTTCTCTTCTCTTTTTCTCTTCTTGCCTGTTCAAAACGATATTTTCCATAATCCATTATCTTACATACAGG
>CACYEJ010000251.1 GCA_902773395.1 uncultured Ruminococcus sp. | reverse complement strand
ATCAGAAGAGGTTCTAATTCGGTGCAGGATACTTACAAAGTAAGTGAGGGTGAGAGAATTGCAAACTTCCGAATTGATCCGAGCTTGAACGTATCCAGTGACACAAAGAATTATAATTTGGTTACCAACGGTACACAATCAGTTGCAGTTACTATCACCTTACAGTTGCCTAAAGGTCTTACTTACCGTGAAGGCAGCATTGATTTTGATTACAATGGCGGAAGCAGTGGCTATCAGGAGGGTGAGATGAACTGGGATGTGACTGTTGGAGATGTAGCTCCCGACGGCACAACCACAATTGTTTTTAAAACGTATGTTACTGATATTTCAAAACAGTTGCCCGACATCACATACAGTGCAAAAATCGGTGATGAAGAGAATCCTGCTAATGATGTCAGCAATGGTGCACAATTGGTAACAAACGTATCAATAAGCGCAGAGTATGAAGAGCATAGTCAGATTGCATCAGACTCACACTCTTCCAGTTCAAAAATTAAGGTTGAGAAAGAGTCAAAGGACGGTATTTTCAAAGACGTGCAGAAGATTCTGCATGAGACAGGCGAGGATTTTGTCTACGAGTTGAATTATTCCAATATGACATCGTCTACTTATTCCCAAATTGAAATTTCAGATGTACTGCCTTATAATGGCGACAAACGAGGCACCGAGTTTACAGGCGGATACCGTGTATATCAAATTGTAGTAACTGTTGCAGGTCAAGCTGAAAATGCAGACCATACTTTTAACCAATTTATCAATAACGGTTATCTTGCTTACCTGAGAGGTCAGACAGCACCTGTAGAGGATAGCAGTGAAACCCAAAAACTTGCCGATGATCAGAAGAATATTTTTGCGGCATTTACCCACTCATCTTCTGATGCGACAAAGCTGAGCGGTACACCAGACTCTACGAAACGTACAGTTACTTATACGCTTACCGAGACGGGGATGCAGACTCTCGCAACAGATAATACCGGTATTGCACTTTACGGTAAAATTCCCGAAGTAAAGGGCGACGTGGCAGTTACTTTGGATCTGTACATGACTCCCGTAGCTCATGAAAAACAAGATATAAACGGCGATCTGAAAGATGTTTTGATAGAAGACAACAATGGAAAAATGCAGAGCGGCGGAAATATCTATTGGAATGATTTCTTCTACAGAAGTTCATCTGATCCTGTAGCGTCAGGCAAAGTGTATGTTGAAGTTATAAACCGCAGTATTTCCGGTATGGTTTGGATGGATCAGGATCGTGACGGTAAATTCACCTTGTCAGAGTCAGACAATCCGTTGAATAAAATAGATGTTTACCTTGAAAAGGTAGATGATGAAGGCAATAGAACTCCTGCTAAGGATATTCTCGGAAATAATGTGGCATCTGTCCAGACAGACGAAAACGGTAAGTATCAGTTTGATAATCTCGGACCGGGTAAATTTATAGTTGTGTTCAAAAATCCTAAAAACGATTATACTACTATGGTTAAGAATGACCAAGGGGAGATGGTTGAAGCAATCAACTCGCACCCTCTGGATTTTGATGAGCTGAGTGTAACTCTTAAGAATGACGAAATAAGAAAATTGACTGATGCCAACAGATCTGTACCGAAATATGATCAAAACGATAAAGTTTTGAGTTCGGCAGAGCTATATGTTGATGTGACGATGCCTGAAAAAGAAAATATTACAACAGGACATTATATCAGTGCTAACTGGAATTTAGGTCTTTATTACACTGACTTGACTATTGAAAAGCAGTGGGAAAATATGATTTACGGCATACCTGATAATACTTCAATTAAATTTGATATTGAGGGTAAGGAGCGTAAATCTTCAGAAAAGGTTTATAGTGCCGAGCTTAAAATGACAAATGAATCAGGTAAAGTTGAATCAACCTATACTGTTGGCGACAGCAGTAAAGATAAGTCTATTTCTGAAAAGGATTTAGGAGAACGTATTTATAAATGGTCTCTTACAGATAACGATAATAACAGAATATTCCTACAGGCAGAGAACGAGAATGGTGTTATTGATTATGATGTTATCGAGTCCAAACTTACTTTAAACAGTAAAGATGTTATAGATTATTATAACAGATACATTGAAATGAAAGTCGATGAAGTAACCAAAAAGATAACCTTTAAAGCTGTTAACAGTCAGATTCTCGGTTCTGTAACAATCGTTAAGCAAACAGGCGGAGGAGAGCCTCTTGAGAATGCTGAGTTTAGCATTTATCAAGTAGAAAATCCTCGCGATGAAGATTATGACAAATTCTACGGTGCACAGGAAGGTGTCGGAGATCCATTAACTAACAGTTATGCTACAAAGAAAACCGAGAAATACTACAAGGTTATCCTCGGCGATGAAAATGATCTTGAGGTACTTAGTGAGGCAGGCTTGTACAACATTGACTCTAATAAACTGAATGTTAAGTTTGACGATAATACAACAGTAGAGTATAATGTTCACAGAGAGAATGATGAAGTATATTATTATACGAACAGTTCAAAGAAGTTTACCTACGAAAGAGTTTTAGGTGACAAGGAAAATTACGACGACCTTATTGTGGAAGGTAAGATTCAAAACGATGAGTTTGTAGAAAATGATGTAAAATATACAGTTTACCAGCGTAATAAGGAAGATGAATCTGTGGAGTATTATATTAAAATAACTGTTATTCCTAGTACATTTAGTCAGGTAACAATTGTTGAATTCCTTAATCTCCCATTCTATGACAAGACGGGAAAGCAAATATATTACACAGTAAGAGAAACCGGAATTCCCGATGGTTTTATATCACTCGCAAATTTCAATTCTCTTACAGGTTTAGATTTATTTGGTGATGATATAAGTTCTGTGCACGATTACTGCTATGAGGTTGAGAACACAAAGCAAATGAAACTTCCGGTTACCGGAGGAAGTGGTATGAGCACAATGGTAATAATTGGCACCATGCTTATTTCGCTGAGTGGAGCTTTCTTTGTTTGGTT
>CACYEJ010000250.1 GCA_902773395.1 uncultured Ruminococcus sp. | reverse complement strand
TCGTCATCTTTATCGTCATCTATTTCTTCGGCAATGATGGCGAAACGCTTCCTAATTCCGGATCGGGCTTTTGACACAAACGCATAAAACTGTCTCAAATCCTTTAGGCCGAGCATTTTTGTACATTCGGTAGAAGATCCAAATGCAACAATCTCGTCGTCCCTATAGATAGTATAGTATTTCAAGATGATGCCTCCGGGCTCAGTTATTAATACGCCTTTTTAATTCATCAACTGCTACCATGTAATCAGTAAAACGATGTAACATTCGATGACAATTAGAACATACGCATATTAAATCTGTTTGTGGATCTATAACAACCTCTTCATCTAAAGCTGCGAGTGGCTTGATATGATGAACTTCAATAAAAGCTTTTCCTATTTCTCCATACGTTTTCTCAAAATCAAAACCACAAATGTTGCAGAAGCACCCATGAATTCTAATTGCCGCGTCACGGTTTGCTTTTTTACGTTCATATTTGGTGACGTAGTAGCCCTTTGCGGCACCCTCTACTTCAGCAACCTGATGAGTTGTTTCGTCCCAGTTGGGATTAACGCCAGCCTGAAGCTTCTTTTCTATCTCATAATTCCAATGGTAACCTCTCCAAAAATCATTCACATATTCCTCTGGGACAGTCGCTAACACATCATTGAGAGAGGTTTTTGTCCAATGTGTAATATACGATGTCTCATCGAAATTTGAAAAACTATGATGATCAGCAAGTTCACGAACGAATTTGGTTTCACTGATTCGTCGCTGGGAATCATGACTTGGAATGGAAAAAGCCTCCCGCAGCGGACGAGGTAAACTGGAAATATCGGCTTGCGTCTTCCAATAGAACCTTATTTGAGAGCCCCATGCGCCAGCTTCCTCGTTTCGTTCCTGCCGCAAATCAAAGATTGAATCATCACGAGAAAGGAAGCCCAATGTTTCAAAAAACTCATGATCATCATTGAAAGATAGTTTGTTGTATTTCCTCATAATCGCACCTCTCTAATCACTCCATTGTAACTAATGGTGTCGAAGTAGCTAGACAGAATGATTCCTCATTCATTGTTGTATCGTTCCTTTAGCAATCCGAAGAAATAGACTGAGCAGGAATCGATGTTTATTGACCTAGTCTGATGATTTCTTGCTGTCCAGTAGAACGAACGATATTCGTCCGAAGAAAAATACGAAAGCTGTTTTTCGGTAACCGGCAACAGTAAACGAGGAATCAAGATTGCTACAGATCCATTCACCAAGGTGTTCCGAGGCTTAGGCATCACCCTGGGGTAATAAGTCATGTTAGGTGTAAGATAAACATTAGGAGCATTTAGAAACTGATAAACGCTAAGAGTGGAAGCTTTTTCTTCCGAGATATACGCATCGTAACCGGGAATGCTAAGTAGCTCTTTTCCATCGTCACTAATATTTCTAGCTTTTATTACTCGAATAAGAGATGGGTTGTCTTCAAGAATGGTATTTGTTATTTGCCGATCACGAAATACATCAAATACACCAAACTCCATCTTGGAATAGACCTCGTCAAATTGCGTATCCCTATAAATGATCCAATAAGGTAAATTCTTATCGAATATATAATTTTGGGGCTGAACCATTTCGATTCGATCTGTTGCAGAACGAACCTTTGTATATCTCGCTTTCTTTTTAGTATCAACAAATAGCGCGATAGTTTCGATAAGAACTCCTGGAAATCCCTTTTCTCCGAAGTCAATGATCCCGAATACATTTTTATCTCGTAAATATGCCCTAGTCGGAGCAAACTCTGGAGTGTTCAAAACGAACTTGGGGAATACCAAGGCAATGTAGTGCCCTAACGACTGCGCTTTATCAAGGAAGAAAGAGCAAATATTATTAGTTTGCTTGTTGATAGCTGCTGCTTTATAAACGGCCAGCTTTTTATCAGACCCTTTCATTTTCCCAAACGGAGGATTACCAATTACAATGTCATACTCCGTTTCAAATTCATGCGTGAGGAAATCGTCGACTATATAATTTATCTTACAGCTTTCCGGCACTCCGGACTTCTCGATTAACGCTTTGGCAATTTCTATGCTGTTCGCATCAATATCAACGATGTCCAAAAGAATGGTTTTATTCTCATACTTTTTGATAAGCATTGGAATAAAGTTACCCACGCCGACAGAGGGCTCCAATATACGAATGGTCTCGCTTTCTAAATCTGGAAGAAGCTTAATCATTTCCGTGATAAGAGCCTTGTTTGTATAGAAAGCTGCCGCCTCTGTTCTATTCGTATTTGCCAACTCCGCTACTCTGGATAATGAGGAGAGTGAGAGACCAAGCGGATTAGTATTTATGAACGAAACAGCATCAGTAGGCGATGAGCAATTATATGTCTTGATAATCTGAGAATACTCAGCACTCCTTGGTTTTTTATATGACAGTGCTTCACCTATCTTCACCGCAATAGAATAAAAGATAGATGTTGGAACTGCCTCACCGAGGGATTGACGTATCGTCATCTCATTCTCATGAAGATATGATTGCTTTTGCTCTTGATCCATATTGTTCAATTCTTCAAGAGAATGGTCTGTCCAACGGAAAGAACTAGGAATCGTCATCATTCGCATTAATTCTCTGATGCTGAAAACACGGTCATCAGAGGGATGAATGGTGTTTTGACTTGCCAGCTGATCGTTTCTTGTGTGAACACAAGGGCCAACCTTGTCCCAGTACTGCCGCTTATATTTGTCCCCGTTTTTCTGTTGGTTTATTACTATTTCCCCATCAACAATTTGGTGCGGCTTCTTATTGTCATCAGGGTTATCAAATGCCGACTCTCCCTCTCTTAAATCAGTTATCCAGGCACGCATATGCTCCGGATACCGCCGGAAAGAATGATAGATATCGTCAGGATCGATTTCTCCTAAGACACTTAAAGAGGGAAGATCTCCTATCACCATTCGAAGTGTGCGTTCTGGTTCTAATCTAGGGAACAACTCAAAAGGTGATACTTCATCTGCATAATCATTAGATACACCAATAACCAGAGTGCGCTGTCTACTAGAACATGCACCATAGTTCTTGAAGTTTATGATTCTAGAAGCATAAGAATAGTTATTTCCAAGATTAGACTCAATTGCTTCTGCAATAGGTTTATCTACGCCATCAACATCAGTACAGATTGTTTTCATGAAAGCAGGTACGTTCTCAAACACAAAGAAGCGCGGTTGAATCTCAGTGATAATCTTAATAGATTCAACGACAAGAGAATTCCTGACAATCTCCGTTGCTTTCTTTTTGTGATTTGCTACTGACATACCTTGGCATGGAGGAGTCGCTATTACGACATCAACCCTTTTCAGCTTCTCCTTTTTTTGCCACATAGCTATTTCTTGGCGCAGTTGGTCTTTCGTTTCCTCTTTTGTTATGTCTCCGCAAAGGTATCCAGACGAATATTTGCATTTCCTGTTAGCGACTTGGATGGCAAGCCGCCGTTCAATGAGTTCATTTGTGGCGATGCATTCAAACCCTGCTTCTTTGAATCCATAGCAACCGATGCCTGCACTGCTAAACAGACTGATGTACGTTTTCATAAGCGCTCCTATTATTGTTGATCCAGAGATGCTTGTTGATGGTAATAGAGCTTCTCATATTCTTCTCTACGCAAAACTGTATCCCATCCACCAACCGCCTCATCCTTATGCATATCAATTCCGGTATAAGAAAGACTGCTATCTTCATATCGTTTAAACTTAAAAATGGCGTCATTCATAAGAGTTGCGTTAAAAACATTCAGTTCGCACAGTAGTGCAAAGTCCTTTACAGAGAGCCCAGTGACTTTCTTAAACAACGCCGGTTCTAATAGCGTGATAACGTCTTTTAACGTGCTTTCGCGGTAATCTGTCAGATACATAAAAATAGGGATCCTCGTTGCAAACTTGATCAGTTTTTCTTGTATCTGTTTTCTTAGTGAACGTCGTTCTTTTTCCTCTTCAGATATCTTTTTCTTTTCTTCCGGAGTCGGTTTGTCTCCGGCCTTTGTCTTTGCTTTCTTGATGATTTCTGACTTATTAATAATAGATTCGATATCTGCATTAAGAGATCTGAACCCCTCAATGCTCATAAGTGCGTCCATCGCCGCTTGATTTGCCATCAAACGTTTCAACGTTTCATTATCAACATTTACAAGGAGAACAGATTCCCACCGTTTTGCCAATAGTGTTGCAGTTGTTCCCGAAGTTGCGATATCCAGCACATCTTGGGCGTCAATTTCAACCATTTTCGCACCATCATATGCCAGAATAGGTAAAAACTTTATAAACTCAGACACTTTCTTTTCGGGATTACTTTCTTCATAATTCAGCCTACAACTATAGTCAGAAACCTGAGAAAGTGCTCTATCGAGAGCAAAATCAAACACATAACAAGTTCGTTTCAGAACAACATTCTCATTGTTAGCATTTTTAATAACCCACGGTGATTGAACCCGAAATGCTGCCTGAAAGTACGTTTCAGGGCTTTTCAGGTTTCTTAGCATAAAAATACCTGTCCACGGTTTTACTGTTACTCCAGTAGTCAGCTTGCCACAAGATAAGGTAATTGTTTTTGTCTCCAGAGGATTTCCCATGGTATTCAATACAGGCGTTAGTGCATCTACACCTATTCCTGCTTTTGCCCCCGCACACACAATCACTTTATAGTCCCTATAAAATGAATTCTGGCTCTTTTGTAATAAGTTTGCCATGGCATAGCAAGAAGACACACTGGGTAAAAACCAAATTGTGTGTGTGAGTATATCTAGCAAATCGGCATCGGAGTAAGGCATAGGAGGACGTCTGCCCTGGTTCTGTTTCATCTCATCAACACTAGCAGGAATATATGATCCACGAATGAGATCTAGCCATTTCTGGACATCACTTTCATACGTGAATTTTGCATTATCTCCCTCACCAGTAGCGGAGAAAAAAACATTCAAATCAAATTCGTCAAATTCTCCCTGTAACGCAATTTGGGTTATACTTTCCGGCATGCGGTAGGTCATCATTACCATTTGAGGAAGAGATTCATATGGATTGTTAGGACCTTTCCAGTTTTTCTTTTCTCTTTGCTCATCTGAATAAGTCCAGTTATAGATCTGCTCCTCGATGAACTCGCCGCTATTAATTGCTCTAAAAGGAGTTCCTGAGAGGAATAAGTAGTAACTGGTTGTTATCTGTATAAAGGATTCATCATAGGCATCCGCGGCTTCGTCTTCCTTATACCTTTCTACATCAAAATCATAGGCTTTTTCTTCATCAGGTGATTCAAACAACTTCTTGGAATTGTCCCGCCAAGCTCCAAAATGGTACTCGTCGAATATGACAAGGTCCCAATTGGTCGTGTGGATCCACTCATTCTTAGGCTTAATACCCCCAGATGGCGTTGTGCCCAACAAATCTTGAAATGAACCAAAGCATACAATCGGCCTGGTTTTGTCTGCATTTTCATATTGCTGGTCAAAACTG
>CACYEJ010000249.1 GCA_902773395.1 uncultured Ruminococcus sp. | reverse complement strand
TGAAATATGTATGATAATTATTTTGATAAGTTTTTGAAAAGATATAAAGTTTTTTGGAGTGATAAGAAAGATGTCTAAAATTTGTTTTGGTTGTATGAATCCGATAGCAGAGGGAGAGAGCGTTTGTCCTCGCTGCGGATTTGATCAGAATTCACGTCAGGGTATTCCTTTTTTGCCGCTCGGTGCATCATTGCAGGAGGACAGATATTTAGTCGGTAAAAAGCTTGCCAGCAATAATGAGAGCACAAAATATCTGGCGTTTGATAACCGAAGTGAAAGTGCTGTTATTATCAGAGAGTTTTTACCTAACGGATTATGTGCCCGAAGCAAGGAGAGCAATAAGCTCAGAGTTCATTCAGAGAAAGCTACAGCATATAAGAGAATGCTCAGCAAGTACCTTGAATATAACAGAACGCTGGCTAGGCTAAAGGAATGTTCGGCAGTACCTAATATTCTCGATATTTTCAGAGAGAATAATACTGCTTATGTCGTTGAGGAACGTGAAGAACTTATTTCCTTTACAGAATATATAAAGAGAAGCGGCGGCCGTCTTGATTGGGATACAGCTAGACCACTGTTTATTCCGCTGCTTTCAACTCTTGAAACGCTTCATAAAAACGGCATTTCTCATTATGGCGTAGGCCCCAGCAATATTAAGGTTTCAGCGGACGGAAATATTAAGCTCCAGAATTTTACTATTGCCGATATGAGAAAGGTGGGCACAGATTTACGTCCGATGCTGATTTCGGGCTGCTCTGCACCTGAACAGTATGAAAAGGATTCTATGCTTGACGAAAGCACCGAGATTTACAGCTTTACCGCTTCGCTGTTCTACGCATTGACCGGCAGCGTGCCCGATGATGTGGAGAAGAGAAAAGCTGATAACAGGTTGATGATTAGTTCCGGCGTTAATAAAAAACTGCCGCCTCATGTTCGTACTGCTTTAGCTAACGGCTTGCAGGTTGATCAGGAGGAGCGTATACAAACGTTTGAAGAGATGAAGGCTCAGCTTTCCGCTGCTCCGACTGTTCAGGCTATTCAGGAGGAAATTTCACGTCCGAATGTTGATGATGACGATGAAGACGACGATGTTCCGGCAAAGAAGAAAAAGAAGAGCGGCAACTCGTATGTTTACGGAGTTATATCCTGTATATTGTCGCTGGTACTTTTTGTTATTATCGGTACGTATTGGCTGCAAGGAAATCCGTTTGCGTCACTCTTTGAGCCGGCAAATACATCGTCTGATTCCGATGCCGAAACTAAGGGCGAAACGGTTACAGTTCCAAACATGGTTGGCGTTAAGTATGATCAGGCTATGGAGGACGCTGAAAAGACCTCTGATTATCAATTGCTAAAGGCTGTTGAAGAGGAGTTTAGCGATGATGTGCCTGAGGGATATATTGCATCTCAGTTCCCGGAAGCCTATTCTGAGGAGATACAAGGCTATTCGCTTTATATAACTGTAAGCAAGGGTGCAAAAATGCGTACACTTCCACAGATTGAGGGTAAGACAGTAGATCAGGTTGCTCAGCTTTTGGGTGACGAAAGCTTTATTACAACTCAGTCGTTTGAATACAGCGATACAATTAAGAAGGGGCTTGTAATCGGCTATGATGCACATACTGCCGGAGATAAGCTGGAGTATGGTTCTTCAATTGAAATCAAAGTAAGCCAGGGCAGCGAAGCAGAAGCTAAGGGTACTGATACCGAAAAGAATTCCAGCCGTAACGAGAGTGGTGCGGAGGAGTCATCTTCAACTTTACAATATTAATTAAAAAAAGCTAAGCGATACGTTTTTATGGTGTATCGCTTAGCTGATGTTAATATTTTGAATTATTAATACGGTTTTCTGTGTTTTGAATAAGACTGAACAGCGAGCTTGACAACGTGGCGTATTGTTCTTCGATGATGTCCGGAGAAAGTTCAATTACCTTTGTTCGTTCAACGCCTCTGTACTCGATTATCGGCAGTCCGTTTGCGAGATTTTCTGCGTTGCTTTCGCAGATTGTCTGCAACGCATGAACCTTTCCTTTGTAGATATGCTCTGCTACGGAAAACATATTTTGTGAGTTTTTCGGATTAGATGAATATAGCATTCTGAACATCGAATATATTACAGCAGTAAGATATCCCGAACATTCAGTTGTAAGTCCTTTGTTGTTTATTTTCTCAAGAATATCAAATATTATGTTTAAAGAGTTGAAAATGATTTTTTTGTTAAAAGCTGTGATTATACCTGATGTTTTGCTTATAAATGAAAAATCGCCTGCGTCCTCTTCGGGGATATCGGAAATGACGATTTGACCGCCTGTTCTGTTGGCTGTGCGTCCGAGCAGATAGTCGCAGGATACATCGTAGTAATCGGCAACCTTGACCACAAAATCAAGCCCGCATTCCCTTAGACCTTTTTCGTAGTGCGACAGAAGCGGCTGCGATATACCTAAATCGGCAGCAGCCTTTTTTTGACTGTAACCTCGTTCTTCTCGCAGAAGAGTAATTATTCTTGGAAAATCTCTGTTCATTAGATCAGACCTTTCTTTTAATTTCATTACTATAAGTATAAACTTTTTATAACAATTTGTAAATAGAATTTATAAGGAATTTATTTATGAAATCATATCAAATACATTTAATCAGACACGCCGCCTGTGAGGAAACACGAAAAGGCGAATATGTTGGTACAAAAGACGTACCGCTCAGCAAGGAAGGCATAGCCGAATTAAAACGACTTGACGAAAAATTTGATTATCCCGGAGCACCGGTTATATTTACAAGTCCTTTGAAAAGATGTCTGCAAACCTGTGAAATTGTATATCCAGCACTAAAGCCTATTGTAATAAATGAGCTGAGAGAATGCAGCTTTGGCGAATGGGAAGGACGTACAGCAGACAGCTTGTCTAATAATGAGGATTTCAAAAAGTGGCTTGCCGGTGATACAACGGTTAAGCCTCCCAAAGGTGAAAGCGGTGCAGAATTCACAAGACGTGTTTGCAATATTTTCAAGGATATAGTCGACGGACTTATAAAAACGGGAACTACTAATTGTATAATAGTTACTCATGGCGGTGTTATTATGACGCTGCTTGCTGTATACGGACTTCCGCAGGCTAAGCCTTTTGAATGGGCGATGAATGACGGCTGCGGCTTTTCACTCAGAATAACTCCGTCTTTATGGATGCGTGACAGAGTTGCCGAGGTTTATGCAAGAGTTCCATATGAAAAAGAGAAAGATGAGTACGACTACGATGAGATAGTCTACTTTGATAAATATGAAAATTAAAACAAGAGGTGTATTATTTATGAAAAAGAAATACGCAGGTATTCTTATGGCTCTTGTGCTTGCTTTAACGGGTACTATGGCAGGCTGCGGCGGAGAATCTCCTGCAAAACCACATCGTGAATCTGATTCAGCTTCCAGCAGTGCCTCAAGCTCGTCGACAGCTTCCAGTGAATCGGCTTCATCAAGCAGTTCTTCACAAGCAGAATCATCTTCATCGTCTTCGGAAACGTCATCTGCTGCTGTGGAAAGCACTGCCGAAGCTCCGGCTGAAAAAGAAATAGATGAGGCATACGCTTATCAGATTAAAGATGACGGCAATATTGCAATGAACTATGGTGCTATTCTGCATTGTTTTGCTTGGGACTTCAAGACAATTACCGAGAATCTTCAGGATATTAAAGATGCCGGTTACACTTCTGTTCAAACATCGCCTATTAACCAGTGTAAGGTTGGCGAGGACGGCGGTATGGCTCTTTATAGTGAGGACGATACCGGCAAGTGGTACTACCATTATCAGCCTACAGATTATGTTATCGGAAACTATCAGCTCGGTACAGAGGAAGAGTTCAAAACTCTCTGTAAGGAAGCCGATAAGGTTGGTTTGAAAATTATAGTTGATGTTCCGCTGAATCATACCACAAGCGATGAATCGGTTATTTCGGAGAATATCTTCAATATCTGTGACGAGCCTTTCCACAACAGAGGCGAGATTTCGTCTTATGCAAGCAGAAAGCAGGTAACTCAAAACGATCTTCTCGGACTTAAAGACCTCAACACACAAGATAAGGACGTTCAGAACTACTTGTTGAAATATTTGAAGTCATGTGTAGCTGACGGTGCTTCTGGTTTCAGATATGACGCTGCTAAGCATATTGAGCTTCCTGACGATGATGAAGCTTTTGCTTCGGATTTCTGGCCAACAATTATTGATAATGGCGCTGAATTCCAGTACGGCGAGATTCTACAGGGCGAAAGTGCAAGATTTGAGGCTTACTCTGAGTTTATTGGTGTTACAGCTTCTTCATACGGTGAAAGAATGCGTGCTGCATCAAGAGGTTTTGTAAGCACTGCGGCAGTGGAATCTTTCTCTGTTAGTACGGTAGATCCAAGCAAGGTTGTTACATGGGTAGAGTCGCATGATAACTACTGCAACAAGGGTGAGGAATCATGGTCTGAAGTGAGTGAGAAACAGGTTGAGTACGGTTGGGCTATTCTTGCTGCAAGAAGCGGCGGTGCGCCTCTGTTCTTTAGCAGACCTCATGGCAGTACGCAAGATGATCCGTGGGGCGATAACGTTATCGGTAAGGCTGGTTCTGACGGCTACAAGAGTGAGAACGTTTCAGCAGTTAATCATTTCAGAAATGAAATGGCAGGTCTTGGCGAGAAGCTTTCTAACCCTGATGACGACGGTAAGGTTCTTATGATTGAGCGTGGCGATAAGGGCGCTGTTATTCTTAACATGACTGACAAAGAGTTTGACCTTGACGGTACAGAGTCCGTGCTTGCTGACGGTACTTACAAGGATAAGGTAACTGATGCTGAGTTTACAGTGTCCGGCGGAAAAATCAGCGGTAAGATTCCGTCTAAGGGAATTATCGTAATTTATTAATTGTAGATATTGCGGCGGGGTATGCCATTGCCTAGTGTATCCCGCCCTTAGATTTGATTATAAATATATATAACAGACTCTTAAAATTTTCAAAAATCCTATTGCAAAAAGATTTGTATTGTGGTATAATAATACAGCTATAGGTGTTGTTGGAGGTGGAAACAGTGAAATTGATACTTGAATTTGTTCTTGGAGGTATTCTCCTTGTTTTGGCGATTGCGTTGATTATCGTTATCATTCTTCAAGAGGGTAATACTCAGGGACTCGGTACTATTACAGGTGGTGCTGATACCTTTTTATCAAAGAATAAGGCACGTTCGCTTGATGCCTTTCTTGCACGTTGGACAAAGGTTTTTGTAATTGGATTTGTCCTTGTTGTCATTGGTATTAACTGTGTTGAGCACTTTATGGTTGGTTCGAGCGATGTATCTTCAAATGATACTACAGACAGCAGCGTTACCGAAACTTATGATGTTGCCGGAGAATAAGCTGTATGCTCCGATAATTGCGGACTCAATTTGAGTTCGCTTTTCTTTTATATATATTTTTTGAAGGGAGTTATGTATTTTGAAAAATATGATAAAAAGAATAACGATAATACTTTCTCTTATTTCAATTGTTTTATTTTCAATTATTTCAGTATCTGCTTCTGAAGTGAATTTTATCTCCGCAAATTACGGTGATACTGTTGAATATGAGCTTCGTGTAAATCCATGCCCTGATAAAATACAGGCTCTTGATGTGGTAATATATTACGATAGCAGTTGCTTGGAATATATTCCATATAGCTTGGAGCTGTCTAATATTAGCGGATATATGACCAATACAAATATTGACGGTGAAATTCGTTTTAATGCAATGGATTTTGACGGTTTTAATTTTGATGAGGATAAGGTTCTTTCAAAGGTTAAGTTCACTGTGAAGGATACTTCTGCTGAGAATATAAACCTTACATATGAGGTTAAATCTTTTCTCGACACTTCTACAACAGATCTTGGCGGTACATATTTTTACGATATTACTTCTGTAAACGGAAACACGGCAGCTTCTTCTCAGCTCGGTACGGATTCTGACCTGAACGAAGAGATTACAACTGATAGTGATTCTGTTCAGAGTGAGGTATCTACTGACACACAAGCTGAAATCACGAGTTCCCAAATTGAAAGCGAATATCCTACTGATGAAATGCAAGATGATGTTTTCGAAACTCCGGAAGAAGATGATATTGATACATTATCTGCTAATGATTCGATGCCTAATAGCGATAATAATATGCTGTATTTAGTATCGGCTTTGGTGGGAGTATTGATTGTCATGATACTGGGAATAGTTTTTTCAGCTGCTGTAAAACACTCTAAGGGTGACAAGCATAATTCGTAAAGGTGAGCTATGAAACTGCATAGTATTATTATATTGACAGCTCTGCTATTAATTGGCATTTTTATAACACCTGCTTACGCTGAGCAAGAGTTGACTGTAAACAGCGTAAAGGTGGAAAAAGGGGATATTGTCACATTTGAATATTACATGAGCGACGTGAAAGACCCTATTGAAGCAGCCGGAGCGTATATTGTATACAACCATGATTTTCTTGAATATATTGACGGCTCAATCGGTTTTGATGTACTTCAAAATGCAATGACTAACGTAGGGGAGGACTCTATTTATTATTGTGCGATTGATGTTGTAAACGGCTTCGACTTTCAGGAAGAAGGACTAGTTGTAACGGCTAAGTTTAAGGTTCTCGATACTGCCTCAGGCTCAACGGTGATTACAAATAGATTTGATGAAATTTTTACTTTTGTGAATGAAGATGAAGATCTTTCTCCTAAGGATTACAACAGCAGAACAGTGATTACTGTAAACTCCACTGATTCTAATAAAGATATTCATTCTGGTATAAATGCAGCCGATGTTTCCGAAACTTTAGATAACGCAATTTTAAACAGTACCGTTTCTGTTGATGAAGCTTCTGGTGATGATAATATCTCAAAGTCTGCTGTGGTTTTATTATCAGTAATCATTTTAATAGCTGTGGCAGCAATTGTAATTATCTTTAGAATGAGAAGCCGTAAGAAAAAATAAAAATTTTAAAAAGCTATTGACAAAAATAAATCAATGTGTTATACTATTAGGGTAGTCAAAAATGACATTGATTATTTGCGGATATGGCGGAATTGGCAGACGCGCATGGTTCAGGTCCATGTGAAAGCAATTTCATGC
>CACYEJ010000248.1 GCA_902773395.1 uncultured Ruminococcus sp. | reverse complement strand
TAAGCGCTATATTTGTGCAAGGTGTACAAATATAAGTATTGAATTTTGTTGAATATTCAGAGTTTAACAGAAATTAGATTTAGAGTACAATATAAACTATAAAATAATTATAGGAGATTCTAATGAATAATACTCATAATTATAAAATACCTTGCAAGATCAGATTACTGAGTATACTTCTTATAGTTGGTATCATGGTTGGAACTCTTTCTATATCTGCGTTTGCTGATGACCAAGACCTTACAGAAGATCAAAACAACGCAATAACAATGTTAAATTATCTTACTGTTTTAACCCAAGAGATAAACTCTTCAAAAAACAGTCGGATATATCTAGAGGAAGCTTATTCTGATTTAATAAACTATTCAAATCCGAATGCTATCGATAATAGAACTCTTGCCCAATATACAAACCTGCTTGATATTATGGAAAGCTATAGGATGATAAATGTTAAAAGGGAGAGGTTGCAATATATTTATGAGCAGAATCAAGCTCAAGCTATTAGAGCCGCTATGCCCAGTCCGCTTGGATTATTAAGTGCTGTCCAATCTTTCCGCCCGAGTAAAATAATCAGTTCAGTGTTATATATGGCTGTTGATTCTGTTTCAAGTTACACGGCTTATAAAAAATCAACAGATTTGCAATATATGAAAGACGGGTGGGCACTTGATGACGAGGAATCGTCAGAATTGCATAACAGCAGAAAAAATGCGTTTAGTTATATGGTGGAAATAGTTAACGAATATGATTTACCCGGTAATCTTGCTCTAAATGAAAAAGCTGTTGAGGAGTTTGTAAAGTGGAAAAATAGCACTAATGTCGGTGGCAGAATTCAATTTCTAGAATCAGAATCTAATAAAAGAACATATAAAATGTTTGGTGGTTATTGGTTAGAACTAGCTAAAAGTTACTATGAAAATAACCAGTATTCCAAATGCATTGATGCAATTAAAGAATATGAGAATTTAGATATAAAAATCTTTAGACAGGATTATGAGTATGCCAAGGTTTTACCGATGGTTATTTGTGCTGCAGACAAAATATATACAGATACTAAGTATGTAAGTGTTGCATCTGAATATGTAAAAAAGATATTGGATAATTCAGATCACGATGAGTGGGCACTTAGATATTTTGCTGCACAGATTTATATCGATCTTTATGCAAAGACAAATAATCAAAACTATTTGAATGAAGCATATGAAGTAGTAAAAGATAATGTCAATTATTTGGTTGACAGTCAGCATCAGATGAACGATGAATTCTTAACAGAAATATCAGAGATTAAAATACCTAAAGACGCGTCCAAAGATCAAAAAAATGAGATTAAAAAACTAAATAAAATGTTAAAAGAAACAAGAGAAATTGAATTGGCGCCTATCTCAGAACCGCTCAGATTAAACTGTGAACTTCTTATTGGGCTTGCAGATGAATTGAATATTTCATCTAGAGAAAAAACTAAAATTGACAGCTTTATTCATCCTAATAATGAACCGCTATTTTTAAATGATAGTATAGATTCAATGTATTGGTTTTCAAGTACAGAATCGAAAAAGCCAAGCACTGATATCGAGTTTTTGGGTGATATGTTAATTGTGCCTGCCATGTCAGTCAATGAGGATGTAATTATTAATGTAAAAGTAAAAGAAAAGTCCACAGGAAAAGAAACGAGCTTTAGCGATTGGGAGATAAAAAAAGTCGAGAGGGTCAATAAAGAAGACGTTTCTTCTTTTCAGGCAGCTTATTCCAGTAAAAAGGCAAGCAAATATGAATGGCAGCCAGGAGAAGAAATCTCAGTTGAAATTATTCCAAGTGCTTCGATCAACCTTGATTCGTTTAGTTCAAAATATGAATCTATAGGGACTAAGAACAACTGGTATGATTATCTCAAGATATGGGAAGGACAAAAAAACAACTGGTATGATTATCTAAGAGTATGGGATAACAGTGTTGTTTTTAAAAGGATAAACTGAGATGAAACGGTTTATTACCTTTCTAATTATACTTGGGTCTCTGTTCATATCTGCGGTTCCAGCTTTTGCACATGACAATCAAAAAGAGCATGACAAAGATTTAAAGAGAGTTTTATATGGATCGTCTGAAAAAACACTGCGCGGTGAGAATAAAGATGCTTTTCAAGCAATAGCTGATGCAGCAGCATTATCTATTGATCAATTCTCGCCTAACAAGACAGCACAATGGAAAAAATCGGAATTTGAGGACTTGAAAACGCGTGTCGGTTTTCCATACGAGTTTTCAGATTTTGATTTGAATCATGATAAAGCTGGTAATAACATAACTGCAAATACGCACCGGGCTTATACACACAGAGGATGGAATTATGCCTCATATCCGGACATGGAGTTTTGGAAGGATAGGAAAAAAGTCCTAATTTATACAGCTAATAAAGAAATGTTTTATTCCAATTCGTCTTTTTCCTGGGCACCTTGGTTACAAGAAAAACTGTTTGATTATGAAAAAGCAAGTGAACAATGTGATGCATTTTGTGCTTTAGTTTACTATGTTCATATTTTGGGGGATCATTTGGAAGGTGATACTGCCAAAAAAATAGCTGTATTGGAACCGTTAGCGCGTACTTCTGATTTATCCAGCCCCGGTATTATTCCAGAGCTTGAAGAGTATCTGGAGATATTATTTCAGAACCAGCGTAATACGTATAAGTTCTCTGCAATGAGACAAGAAATTGAACGAATCGCATTAGATGCAGAAAAAAACTATTATTCATGGGGTGGAATTAACACTGATGAAAAAGCGAGATTAAATCAACAATATGCAGAGGAACTAATGAAGTGTTTATCAAATTATGTACCTGTAATGTTACAGCAGGAACAAT
>CACYEJ010000247.1 GCA_902773395.1 uncultured Ruminococcus sp. | reverse complement strand
TTTATTGTTGTATCAATTGATTCTATCTTGTAATTTAATTCTGAGGTATTTGCTACACGGTTATATGTTCCGTTTTCCTCGTCTGACATATACAAACTGTAACCTTCGGCATTTTTAACCTCAGACCAATTAATATCAATTGTAGAATCATTGTTTGTTTTTACAGATGTTATTTCTGATTTTTTAAGGTCTACTGTTCCGCTCATTATGTCGGAGAATTCGCTAAACACTTTTGAGCCGTTGACCTTTTTATAAGCACGAACTTTAAAATAATAATCATTACCGGAAACCAATCCGGAAGTAATAGTGTAAGATGTATTAGCTGTACTTGTATAGCATTTATAAGTACCGTTTTCTTCCGGAGCCTTATAAACGCTGTAACCGTCTGCGTTATCGACAGCCTTCCAATTCAGCTTTAATTTTCCCGAATCGGCACACGCTACAGAGGTCATCTCTGTTTTTGCAAGACCGCATTGAATACTAACCGTATCGGAAAATAGACCGTCTAATTTACTATTATGTATTGTTTGATATGCTTTTACTTTAAAATAATATGTTTTGCCAATTGTCAAATCTACAGAGTAATTCGCTTCTTTTGTATCGCCCAGCCTTACAAAACTGTCGTTTGCACTTTCAGCGTAATAAACCGAGTATTCTTCGACATTTTTGTTTTCTTTCCATTTCAAGGAAATTGTTCCTGAGTTTGTAATAGCAGCCGTCAAATCTCTCGGCTGATACACATAAGGACTTACAAGCAAAGAATAATCACTATACGCCTTTGTTTCACCGTCACTAAGATATCTGAAAGCACGAACCGTATAAGCAATATTCTGCAAATCAGCCAACTCTGCCGAGTAAGAGGTTTGCTGTACAGATGAAACCAAGTGATATTCCTCTTCATTATCGTTCGAATCTGAAACTGCATAAATGTCGTAGCCGTCTGCCCCTAAGGAGTTTTCCCAGCTCAATTCAAACGAGTTGTTTTCAGTATTGGAATTAACAATAACCTTAGGTGTCACAAGTGTGTACGATGCAGGAAGTATGTGAGAAAATTCACCAAATATTTTACTTCCCGAATACATCATATATGCTCTAACCTTAAAATAATATGTTGTGTTAAGATCAGCAGATGCCCTTATATATTTTGTTAATGTTGTATTTGCCGTACATTTATATTCGCCGTTCTCTGACGTTGAAACATAAACACTGTAGCCGGCAGCTTTTTCCACAGGGTTCCATTTTATGGTAATCGAACCGTTAGCGTTGGATACTGCACCGGTAAGCTCAACCTTTTTAAGGTCTGCCGTTTCGCTTTTTATATCGGAGAACTCTCCAAACACTTTATAACCATTGACCTTTTTATATGCACGAATTTTAAAATAATAGTCCTGACCGGTTGTCAAATCCGTTTTTGTATAGGTTTGTGTATTTACGCTGGTTAAACATTTATACGTGCCGTTTTCTTCTTCAGACATATATACACTGTAACCTTCCGCTTGTTCAACAGCGTCCCAATTGAGCTTCAGCTTTTTAGTTCCTGCACAAACTACTTCTTTCAAATTCGTCTTTGCAAGACCGCATTGAATACTTATCGTATCGGAAAATAAACCGTCAATTTTATAATTATGTATTGTTTGATATGCCTTTACTTTAAAATAATATGTTTTGCCAATTGTCAAATCTGCGGTGTAATTTGCTTCTTTTGTATTGCCCAGCCTCTCGAAAGTACCGTTTGAGCTTGTGGAATAGTAAACAGAATATTCATCTGCTTTTTCGTTTTCCTGCCAATTCAGAGAAATTGTTCCTGAATTTGTAACAGCCGCTGTCAAATTGCTAGGCTGATATACATAAGGACTTACCGGTACTGAATAATCGCTGTAAACCTTTGTTTCGCTGTCACTCAGATATCTGAAAGCCCTAACCGTATAAGCAGTATCCTGCTGCGAAGAAAGCTCTGCTGAATAAGAGGTTTGCTGTGAAGAGGAAATCAAGTTATACTCCTCATCGCTATTATCTGAGATATTATAAACCTCATAGCCGTCTGCCGCATAGGAGCTGCCCCAGCTCAATTCAAACGAGTTATTTTCAGAATTGGATTCAATAGTTACCTTAGGCGTCACAAGCGTATATGACACAGGAAGTATTTCGGAAAATTCGCCGAATATTTTGCTTCCCGAATACATCTTATAAGCCCTGACTTTAAAATAATATGTTGTGTTAAGATCAATAGATGACCTTGTATATTTCGTTGACGTGGTACTAGTTGTACATTTATATTCGCCGTTCTTTGACGTTGAAACATAAACGCTGTAACCGGCAGCATTTTTTACAGTATTCCAATTTATGGTAATCGAGCCGTTATTGTTGGATACTGCACCGGTAAACTCAACTTTTTTAAGGTCTGCTGTTTCACTTTTTATATCTGAATATTCTCCAAAGACCTTATAACCATTGACCATTTTATATGCACGGATTTTAAAATAATAATCCTGACCGGTTTTCAGAGAGGTTTTTGTAAATGTTTGAGATGTTGTGCTACTCAAACATTTATATGTACCGTCCTCTTCTTCAGCCATATATACACTATATCCGTCTGCTTGTGCAACAGCGTCCCAAGTAACCTTTAGCTTTTGAGTTCCTGCACAAGCGACTCCTTTCAGGTTCGTCTTTGCAAGACCGCATTGGATTTTAACAGTATTTGTAAAATCGCTTTCTTGCGTGGCATCGCCCTCGTTTCGGTATGCCGTGATTTTAAAATAATATGTTTTGCCAATAGTAAATGAATGTGAATACGTTGTTTCTACAGTATCATCTAATCGGACAAAATCTCCGCTAGATGATGCAGCGTAGTAAATGAAATAACCGTCTGCATCGGTTGATTTATTCCACTTTAGTGAAATCTTTCCTGAATCAGCCATTGACGCAGTTAATCCGCTTGGTGCAGAAAAACTCGCTGCACTATCAGTTGATACGCTGTTTTGGTAATTATCAGTATCGGTATCCGCTGCTAATGCCGGCTGAGAAAGAAATACACACATCAAGCACAACGCAATCAGCCAAACGTGAAATTTCTTTTTCATCATTAAACTCCCTCCTATAATATTTTTTTAACGTTGAAAATATCCTCCTTGCTTAGAAATATTTATTTTATTTTAACAGAGTTACACCCAATCATATAATTTTCCAATTAGTAAACTGAGTTTTTCCTCTGAAAATCAATTGTAATTTTTTACGG
>CACYEJ010000246.1 GCA_902773395.1 uncultured Ruminococcus sp. | reverse complement strand
GATATCGTTGTTGGCGAAGGGATAACGTCTTTCTTTGTAAAGGCGGAGCTTGCCGGTTACGTGAGGGCGCAGATTGACAAGATTGGCAAGGTGGGCGTTGTATTCACTGAAAAAACGGTTGACTTTGAAAGCAAGGTGCAGGATTTTGATACGATGTCGTGTACAGTATCATCATTAAGGCTTGACAATGTGGTTAGCGCTGCTTTAAACCTCAGCAGAGGAAAGACTCAAGGGCTGATTGAGAGCGGTGTTGTGACGAAAAATTCTAAGCTTGTGTATGATTCCGATTCAAAGCTTGCAAGCGGCGATAAAATATCGGTAAGAGGCTTTGGGAAGTTCATCGTTATTTATGACGGTGAAATAAGCCGTAAGGGTAAGTACAGAATTGTTATTAATAAATTTAAATAGATGATTTAGAAGGGAGTTTAATATATGCTAACAGTTGACCAAATAAAAAACTTTAGCTTTAAAAAAGCGAGCATTGGCGGCTATCGCTGCGATGATGTAGAAAGCTTTGTAGAAGATGTTGCTTCGACTGTAGAGGAGCTGAAAAAACAGAATTCCGAGATACTTTCAAAATCAGAGCTTCTGATGAAAAAGGTTGAGGAGTACCGTCAGGACGAGGAGAGCATTAATAAAGTGCTTGTTAAGTCACAGAAGGACGGTGAGAAAATAATCAAGGACGCCGAAGCGGAAGCACAGAAAATTCTTGATAATGCAAAGGCAGAGGCAGACAGAATTATCGCCGATGCCAACGACAGGATTATCAAAGAAAAGGAAATGATTAATAATATCATACAGGAGTCCTCCGAGCTGAGAAAGAAACTGATTAAATTTCATCAGAAGCAGATTGATTCGCTCAGCGGATTGCCCAGCGAGGACGAGGTTCGTGCTAAGAAAAAGGAGCTTGACGAAAAGTACCCGACTGAGATGTACTCAAATAAGACAGAGGAAACGGCACCGATTGTGGAAGAAGTTTTCTCAACAATTGAAGAGGCTGCCGAGGACGCTAAAGCCGAAACAGCAGAAGCTGCGGCGGCAGATGCTGATAACAGTACAATTCAAATTGAAAAATCTGCTTTCGAAAAGAAATTCGGCAAGCTTAAATTTGGCGAAGACTACGATGTAAAAGAAGAGCAGTAAGCTGTTGCACAGCCAATGTCATTAGAAAATTCCTATTAAGAGGTATCTTTTGGCGTGGATTTTTGAATGTGAAATAAAAAAAACGAACAGACTTTCAATAGTGTGTAGGCAAAATATATGTCGCTTTTTGTGTATTAAAAACTGAGAATAAATTATTATCGGTATGTATCTACATAAAAATTGAAGCGAGTTTTTGTTTCATGGTATACCGTGATCTTTTCTCTGATTTTAATAGCTTTAGTACTATAGATTTTTTTGATATATAAAGAAAGGAATGAAATATACCAATGGCACAGGATTTTAAAAATACGATGAATTTACCTAAAACCGACTTCCCAATGAGAGCAGGCTTGCCAAAGAGCGAACCTAGCACTCTAAAATCTTGGGACGAAGACAAGGTTTACGAGAACCTTATGAAGAAGAACGAGGGCAAGCCGCTGTTTGTTTTGCATGACGGCCCTCCGTATGCTAACGGAGATATTCACCTCGGCACAGCGCTCAATAAGGTTTTGAAGGATTTCATTATCAGATATAAAAATATGTCAGGTTTTAAAGCACCGTATGTTCCCGGCTGGGATACTCACGGACTTCCTACCGAGCTAAAGGCAAGAGCTAAGGCAGGCGTAGGAAATTCAACAACTATTTCCGATGTTGAGCTTAGAAAAATCTGCCGTGACTTTGTAGAAAAATATATTGACGATCAGAGAACTCAGTTTAAGAGATTGGGCGGTATCGGCGAATGGGATAATCCATATATCACATTGCTTCCTGAGTTTGAGGCAAAGCAGATTGAGGTTTTTGCGGAAATGGCTTGTAAAGGCTATATCTACAAGGGCTTGAAGCCTGTTTACTGGTGTCCTGATTGTAAGACGGCACTTGCAGAAGCAGAGATTGAATATGCTGAGGATCCGTGTCATTCAATCTATGTTAAATTCCGTGTAACTGACGATAAGGGCGTGTTTGCGGCAAAGGGTATTCCTGCTGACAAAACATCATTCGTAATCTGGACTACAACAACATGGACTCTTCCGGCTAACGTTGCAATTTGCGTAGGTCCGAGATTTGATTATGCTGTAATCAAGAGCGGTGACGAGTACTTTGTCATGGCAGAGGAGCTTTACAAAGATGCTATGGCTGCCGCTGACAAAACGGATTATGAAGTAGCAGCTGTTTTCAAGGGCAGCGAATTTGAATATATGAAAACTCAGCACCCGTTCCTTGACAGACAGTCAGTTGTTATTGTCGGCGATCATGTAACGCTTGAAAGCGGTACAGGCTGCGTACATACTGCTCCCGGTCACGGTGTTGAGGACTATGAGGTTTGCAGAAATTACCCTGAGATTCCGATTATTGTTCCGGTTGATGCTGACGGTATGCTTACGGAAGAGGCAGGACGTTTTGCCGGTCTTTCTACAGAGGACGCAAACAAGCCGATTGCGATGTATCTCGACGAAACAGGCTCGCTGTTTGCTTTGAAGAAAATTATCCACCAGTATCCGCATTGCTGGAGATGTAAGAAGCCTGTTCTGTTCAGAGCTACCGATCAGTGGTTCTGCTCCGTTGACGATTTCAAGGAGGAAACTCTTGAAGCAATCAAGGGCGTTCAGTGGATTCCTGCTTGGGGTGAGGACAGAATTTCCTCAATGGTTCGTGACCGTAAGGACTGGTGTATTTCTCGTCAGCGTAAGTGGGGCGTGCCGATTCCGATTTTCTTCTGTAAGAAGTGCAATGAGCCGCACATTGACAAGGAGGCTATGCTTGCCGTTGCTGATTTGTTCAGACAAAAGGGTTCTAACGCTTGGTACGAGATGACTGCCAATGAGATTCTCCCTGAGGGTACGGTCTGCAAAAAGTGCGGCGGTACGGAGTTTGACAAAGAAAAGGATATTATGGACGTGTGGTTCGATTCAGGCTCTACTCACGCTGCCGTAATGAGAGAAAGAGATAATCTCCGCTTTCCGGCTGATCTTTATTTGGAGGGAGCAGACCAGTACAGAGGCTGGTTCCAGTCATCGCTGCTCACTGCTGTAGCAACGGTTGGCGAAGCTCCGTACAAGGCTGTTTTAACTCATGGCTGGGTTGTTGACGGTCAGGGCAGAAAGATGTCTAAGTCACTTGGCAACGGTATTCTTCCGAGCGAGGTTGTTTCGCAGTACGGCGCGGATATTCTCAGACTGTGGGTTGCTTCTTCTGATTATCACGCAGATATCCGTATTTCCAAGGATATTTTGAAGCAGCTTTCCGAGAGCTACCGCAAAATCAGAAATACTGCAAGATATATCCTCAGCAATCTCTATGACTTTGACCCGAATACCGATATGCTCCCGATTGACGAGCTTTATCCGATTGACAAGTGGGCTCTCAATAAGCTCAATGAACTCAACAAAAAGGTTCGTGAAGGCTATGATGCTTATGAGTTCCATCAGGTGTATCATGCAATCCATAACTTCTGTGTTGTTGATATGTCTAACTTCTACCTTGACGTACTCAAGGACAGACTTTATACCGAGAAGAATGACAGCAAGCTAAGACGTGCTGCTCAAACTGCAATTTACATCATTCTCGATGCAATGACAAGAATGATTACTCCAATCCTTGCATATACCTCAGATGAAATCTGGAAGTTTATGCCGCATGCTGAGGGTGTAGACGCAAGCCACGTTGTTTATAATGAGATGCCTGAGCTTGTTGATGTTCATGTTGACGATGAATTTATCGCACGCTGGGATAAGATTCACGAGCTTCGTGACCTTGTTAAGAAGTCGATTGAGGTTGCAGTTAATGACAAGCTTGTAAAGGCTTCGCTTGAAACTACAATTAAGCTTTCCTGCACAGGGGCAGAGTATGACTTTGTTAAATCTGTTGAGGACGAGCTTAAAGATGCGTTCATCGTATCCGGTGTTGAGGTTGTCAATGATGAGAGCGCGGCTGAGCTTAAAGTCGAGGTCAACAAGGCAGAGGGCAATAAGTGCGAACGCTGCTGGACATACAGCGTGACAGTAGGTCAGGACAGCGAGCACCCGTGTGTTTGTGCTAGATGTGCAAATGTTCTTAGATTACAGTAATCAACTGCTTAATTGAATATTTAAAATAATCAAGGCGATGACATGGATAATATTTCCTTGTCACGCTTTGATTTGTATTATAGACGAGGTGAATTTATGAAGCTTTCAGAGCTTGAAAAGCAATTGAATTTTACATTCCCGAAAAAGTGGCATGAGATTTATAACACAGGTGCTATGGAGTGGCTGGAGCTTGATTCAAAGTCGCTGAGCAGAGAAGAACGTTATAATAAAATCAAGGCTTATTACAATGACCCCACGCAGTTTTTGTTGTTGGGCGGAGAGATTGAACCGATTTTTTTTGAAGATTATGCGGTGCTTTTGGAAGACCTTAAAGACTGGATATCTTGGAAATGTGAGGACGATCATGCAAAGCTAAAGGACGGAGTAAAGCTTTTGCCTTTTGCTCAGACCGGCGGCGGAGATATGTTCTGCTTTATATATGAGGACGATATTGAGCAGGCAAGAATCGGCTGGTACTATCACGATGATTACGATACTCCTAAAATCTGTGCAGGAAGCCTTGACGAATTTTTATACTTTTCTCTGCTTAATGCGGCTGTCTATGCTCTCGACAATAATGAGAACTTTACGGACAGCGAAGCCTTTCACAATCATGTAAAATATCTGAGCGATGAATATAAGACTTTAGTTGAAGGAAAAAACACCGAGGAGCTTTCAGACGAATTTGAGTCTTTAGTTTTCGAAGAAGCTGATATCTGGGACTGGGACAAGATATAATTCATTTCAAAAAAAGGAGTTGAGCTTTATTGGCGATACTTGCAATTGTTATTGCTATACTTTTAGTTGTTGTTGACCAGCTCACGAAGCTGTATGCTTTAAATGTTGTTAAGCCGCAGGGAACGATTACTGTGATGAATAATTTTTACTATTTCACATACGTTGAGAACCGTGGTGCTGCTTTTGGCATTATGCAAAATAAACAGTGGTTTTTTGTTGTGGTTACATTGCTTATTTTTGTCGGTTTTGGTTATGTGCTGAAAAAATATAAAATCGAGGGAAAGCTGTTCTTTGCAGCGGTAGTGCTTATTTTTGGCGGCGGTGTGGGAAATCTTATTGACAGAATTTTTCGAGGATACGTTGTAGATTTTTTGCAGTTTTCGTTCTTCTCGCCTGTGTGTAATCTTGCGGATTATTTTATTACAGTAGGTGCAGTAATGCTGATAATCTCGGTGCTTTTCTGCAAGAAGAATATTGCCAGACGTGAGCCTGTGCAGGAAAAGGCGGAGTAAGCTATGGAGTATCATTTTACCGTTTCGAACGACAACGCCGGTGAGAGGATAGATAAATTTGTTAGCATTAATGTGGAAAATTTGTCACGCAGTACGGCGGCGTTGCTTATTGACAGCGGCGATATTACCGTAAACGGAAGGACTGTGGCAAAGAATTATAAGCTTCGTTCTCTTGATGAGATTGCCGTGAATATTCCCGAACCAAAGGAGCTTGAAACCGAGCCTGAGAATATACCTATTGATATTGTTTATGAGGACGATTATCTTCTTGTGGTGAATAAGCCGAAGGGCATGGTTGTACACCCGGCTCCGGGGAATTATTCCGGAACGCTTGTAAATGCTCTTTTGTATCACTGTAAGGATAGCTTATCGGGAATTAACGGAGTGCTTCGTCCCGGTATTGTTCATCGAATTGACAAGGATACCAGCGGACTTTTAATAGTTGCAAAAAATGATACGGCACATATCGGGCTTGCCGAGCAGATTAAGGAACATTCCTTTTCCCGTGAATACGAGGCGGTTGTATACGGTAAGCTGAAGGAGCAAACAGGTACGATTGACGCACCTATCGGCAGACATAAAGTTGACCGTAAAAAAATGTGCGTCACAGAGAATAACAGCAAGAACGCATTGACGCATTATAGAGTAATAGATTATAACAACGGTTTTTCTCATGTTGCTCTTAAACTGGAAACAGGAAGGACGCACCAAATCAGAGTGCATATGTCTTATATCGGACACCCTGTAGCAGGTGATTCGGTTTATGGACCTTCAAAGGTGATAACATCATTAAACGGACAGTGTCTGCATGCCAAGAAGATTGGATTTATTCACCCTGTAACTGGAGAAACGCTGTTCTTTGATTCGGAGCTGCCGTTGTATTTTGAAGATTTTCTAAGAAAAAATCAGCTTAAGTAACTATACTCGAAATCTAAAAGATCTAGCATATTAAAGTTTTGATCAAACTTTTTCAAAAGTTTGCGGGTGACGGAACACCCCAAGAAGTCAAGCCG
>CACYEJ010000245.1 GCA_902773395.1 uncultured Ruminococcus sp. | reverse complement strand
GATCCTGATATTTACGAATTTCTCACTGAGGATAATTTTAAGGCTATCAATGAGTATATAGAAACATCTATGACCGCTACTTATATTCACGAGCCTAAGAATACAAAAGGTATATCGAGAGAACCCGTTACATCGGAACTAATCTACTATTGGATGATAGCATTGAACATTCCATTTGAATGTCAGTACTGGCATTTGAGTAGATTGCTTACTTTGGTAAGGGTTTGTAACATCAAAAATCAATCCCCCAAAAAGCATAGCAGAAGGGAATTGATGAGGCGAAACTCCGCTTTAAATAAATCAAGAAGACAACGACTTGGAACAAAGGGGTGAAAAAATGACAGACATTGAAAGACTTATTGAACTCGCTAAAAAGCAGGTTGGTAACGAAGCATACGAATACCGGAAATGGTATTACGGCGAAGAAAGGAAAGGTGTCGCATGGTGTGCGATATTTGTCAGCTGGCTGTTTGCCAAAGCTGGTATAGATATGGTGAAAACTGACGGTGCTGGTTGCTTTGCGAGAGAGGGAAACGGTACGTATGGAACGTGGTATGAAAGCGAATTTTCCAACGGTTCCACCAGGCCTAAAATTGGCGACATAGTGACTTTCGTTTGGAATTATGCAGGACGATACAATCAGCAAGACAAGTATTACAGTGACCACGTTGGCATTGTATATGCTGTTGACGATGGGTGTATATACACAATCGAGGGAAATTCAGGAGCTTCAAATGACACGAGTATTGTAAAATACAGAACCTATTCAAGAAGAAGCGGAGCAATCAACGGATATTTCCGACCGAAGTACACTGGAAAGGAAACGGAGGACGATGAGATGAACTTTCAGAAAGGTGATAAGAGCGACGGAGTGCTTGCTTATAAAGCGTTGCTTTTGTTAGCGAATGATTACAATATTATCCAAACCAAAATCGACAATAATAATTGTTTTGGTCAAGGTACTTACGATGCCACTATTGCCGTACAAAAAATGTTTAATTTGGAGGTTGACGGCATCGCAGGAAAACAGACGATTTCCGCTTTGAGCAGTGTGCTTCACGCTAAAGCGATAACTTCCACAAAAGGTCATAACAAGGTTATTGACGATTTAGGAAAGAAATTGACCGAAATGAAAGTATGACTATAAGGGGTAAAAGATGATTAGTTTCAGACAAAAGGGCGATTTTTCCTTAGCTACAAATTTTTTTAAAGATTTGAAAAAAGCGGTTCAACATAAAAATCTGGATTGGTATGCTAAACTTGGCGTGGAGGCACTTTCATCGGCAACGCCCGTTGATACGGGAAAAACGTCGGCTTCTTGGCACTACGAAATCGTAAAGAAAAGAAACACTACTGAAATCGTCTTTTATAACTCCAATATTCAAAACGATGTTCCCATTGCGATAATTTTACAGTACGGACACGCTACGAAAAATGGTGGTTGGGTGCAGGGGAGAGATTATATCAATCCTGCAATCCAACCGATATTTGATAAGATTGCAGATGACGCTTGGCATAAGGTGGTGAAGTTGTGAGCAAGACGATAGACGAAAGAGTTATCGAAATGAAGTTTGACAATAAACAGTTTGAGAATAATGTTCAAACCAGTTTGTCAACTTTAGATAAATTGAAGCAGAGTTTGAATTTAAAAGGAGCTTCAAAAGGGCTTGAAAATATAGGTTATATCACGAAAAGTATTTCTTTTGACACCTTGATAGAGGGGGTAACGAGCCTTCAAAAACATTTCAGCACTCTCGGAGTTATAGGAACAAGGGTGTTAGAACGACTTACGGATACGGCTATTAACTTTGTCAATAAAGGACTGAATTTTGCAACTAACGGTATTGTTCAGGGTGGTTTAAAAAGAGCACAAAATATTGAAAACGCTCATTTTCAATTACAAGGTCTTTTACAAGATGAGGAAAAAGTTCAGGCCATTATGAAAAACGCACTGGATTCTGTTGACGGAACTGCTTATGGTTATGGTGATGCTGCAAAAGCGGCTTCTCAATTTGCAGCTACCGGATTAAAAGCAGGAAAGGAAATGGAATCTGCTTTAGCAGCGATAGCTGGAACTGCCGCTATGACCAACAGCGAATACGAAGATATTTCCAACATTTTCACGACGATAGCTGGTAATGGGCGGTTAATGTCTATGCAATTATTGCAGTTGTCAGGCAGAGGACTTAATGCAGCAGCTACGCTTAAAGACTATTTCAATGGTGTAAATTCTGGTGCGGTGTCAGCCAGTGACAGCATAAAAACATATATTGATACAATCACGGAAGGTGCTCAGGTAACGGAAGCGGATATTCGTGAGATGGTGTCTGACAGCAAAATCACTTTCGATGTGTTTACCTCCGCAATGGATAATGCTTTTGGAAAACACGCAAAAGCTGCTAATAAAACGTTCACAGGTGCAATGTCAAATGTAAAGGCGGCGTTGTCAAGAATAGGTGCTGAATTTATATCTCCTCTAATTGAACAGGAAGGCCCGTTCGTAAAACTTTTTAACGTTCTTAGAGAACGAATTAACGATGTCAAGAAGAATATTTTACCGCTTGCCAAAATGTTCACGACTTCTGTTTCATCAATGGCTGGAGCAGTAACAAAGCATCTTGAGAAATTTGAGTTGACCAAAAAATTCAAAGCGTTTTATTATGTAGTTGATTCTTTAAAAAATATTTTTTCTTCTTTAAAAAGAAATTTCAAAATCATCGGAGAAGCGTATAAAGAAGTATTCCCTAAAACAAGCATAGACGGGTTTGTTTCGTTTTCAGAAAAATTAAAAAATTTCACCTCACAATTAAAATTAACAGCGATTGACACGAAAAATTTAAAGAATACGTTCAAAGGATTATTCGTAATCGTTAATGTTTTGTGTGAAGCATTAAGCACGGTAATCGGTGCTATTTTTTCATCAACTGGCACTTTTTTTAATAAATTAAATTCTGAAATCTTGAATTTTACAGGGAATATAGGTGAATGGATAGCTTTAGTCGGTAAAGCGATTGATAAAAATGATATTTTTAATAAGGTTCTCGAAACGTTGAAAAAATTGTTTGGGGAACTTTTTAAAGTTGTCAATATTATTGGTGACGCTTTTAAAGAAACATTCACTTCAAATTCTATTAAACCAGTGGTTTCTTTTATGAGAACAATTGCTAATATTATCAAAGGATTTAAGTTAAGTGATGACGTTGCAACGAATCTAAAAAATACTGTCAAAGGATTATTTTCACTGATAGATATTTTAATACAGTTGATTGAATCTTTGATAAAAGCGGTTTTACCCAAAATAATTCCTTTATTAAAAACTATTGTTTCTAAGATATTAAGTGTTACAGGAGCAATAGGAGAATGGATTGTTTCGATTGACGAGTTTATCAAAAGACATGACTTATTTAACCGAACCATAGAAAAATTTCATGATTTTGTGG
>CACYEJ010000244.1 GCA_902773395.1 uncultured Ruminococcus sp. | reverse complement strand
ATTTCCTTGGCTCTCTCAACCTCTTTGGTTTCCTTAGGACTCTCGCCATAATTCTTTATCTCCATTCGGTTCTCCTTTCTTGAAAAATAAAGAAGCAGAGACCCAGCCATCACAGCCAGGCCTCCGCCTATCATTGTGAGGTCTACTCCTCAATATCCTCTTCTTCGTCGAAAGCTTCCAGATCCTCATTAACTACTTCTTCGATCTTAGGCTGCTCCTGATCCTCAATCGCATGCTTCTGAGCTTTTTTATCCTTAATTTTGTCCCATCCAAGCTTTGTTGCAACACCCGCGCCAAATCCTGCTATTGCGCTAACTACTGCTATAACTGCCTTTGAGACGCCCTTCTTAACGGGCTCAGTCATTGCATCGTCGATCTTGTCTACTGCCTCTGCAGCTCCTTCGACCATCGTTCCAATCATCTCATTGTTAATCATGTCTGCCATATTCAATTCCTCCTTTTATTAAAAAGTTTATTGTTTACGAGTTTCCTCATTATGTGCCTTGTAATTTTCGCGTGGGCGTATACAAATCTATTGGTCCTTCGCGGAATGTCAGCACAAAGCATATCTGATGATTCGGTAACTCAATACAACTCGGAGGATATAATGTTGGCCTGCCGGTTATATGCAGGTCCCAACCGCGTCTGTCGCATATTTCTTTACATGGAAGGCCTACATATGATCTGAAATCGTTATCTGTAACTGTTGGATCGAGAGGATTATCAAGCATATCCTCTCCAAGATCATTAACAGCTTCCCTAACCCTATCCCAAGTTGAGAAGAAGTAATCTCCTTCGTATTCAAATAGCGAATCTGGAGGAAACGGATTCACTTCAAATCCTCTTTCCGGCGGATGCCTCTCGATTCTCTCTAGATCTACCTTCTCCCGGATCTCAGATTCCTTCTTCTCGCCAAGAGTCTCAATGACTTTCTGTCTATAAATACTGAGAGTCTCCTGACTGAGACCGTATGCCGCTGCAAGAGCTGCGTTCCGCTTGTGATTCTTTGCTGCTGCGCAAGCGATGCATGCTGTTCCGCCAATTGCAGTAACGGCCGTAGGCACATAGCACTTCCACGTTGTCTGAATCACTTCTTTGGTAGTGAGTTCATCCTTACACTCGTCAAGTTTCCTTTCCTCAATGAGTTCCATAGCAGTTGGAGTGTCTTTAATTGCAAATATAATAGCAGCGAAGAAACTGCTTACTCCGATACCGGTAAGAATTTCAGGGCTATACTGCTTACCGGCATCCAGTAATCCCTTCTTGATTTGTTTGAAATTCATTCAAATCTCCTTTCAATAGTAATAAGGAAGAAACCCATCCAAAACCTGTCTTCCGGCGTCGGCAGCACAAGAAAACATATGGGAATTCTTCTGGTTCATACATGCATATTGTTCCATTTCGTGGATAAATAAATTCACGATCTCGTAATCGTCGTATCCATGTCCAGACAGCTCTTTCATTCGCCTCTCGAGTTCCATGAGGCCCCATTTGTAATACGATCGATTCGGTTTGTTCCACAAACTCATAGAGACCTCCTCTCAAAAAAGAAAAGAGCCCTTACGAGCTCTTTCCACCTTTGTTCTTTCTCCGGGCGTTAGGATTGCCCTTCTTTTCATAGAATTCTCTGGCAACATCACATCCTGCCTTATACGCTGCCTGCTTCTGTTCCTTTTTGGCTTCCTCGCCCTCCTTATAATCCAAGGCCATTCCGCCAATAACGCCAATTACGCTCAGCACTCCAAGTGCGATCCTGCCTTTACTCATCATAATTGCATTCCTCCTTTTCCGTAGAAAGTTTAATAGTTTCTCATTATGGAGTCTGTGAATTTGGCGTGACATCGAAGTACTTTTTCCTAAACGTTTCAAAAGGAATAATATTGCCATGTATTCCTCGAATCGACCTCTGATCGTTACTATTTAAAAAGACAAATGTGTTATCATCTACTGTAACCCGTGCTCTACGATGAAGCACAAATCCCTTTTCCTTGCCATAAAGTTCAGCGAACTTCGAAGCTCCAAAAACAGCCTGCCTGAAAGTGTTACATAAAATATAATAGGTCATCGATCATACCTCCCTGTGAAATATCCAATTCCCCACATACCCATAGCAAGTATGAAGAAGGCCATTACTTTAAGCCAAGTTATTGAGTCCATCCTGCACCTCCTTATCTGATATAGTTCCCGAAAACGAAATATCAACATTTGGTTTAGAACGTATAAACATTGGCGTGTTATCAGCGTAAAGACAATCGTTATCATATGATATACATAATTGATCTAAATTTCCTATGAAAGGCATCAGCAAAGTTTCCCCGTTTTTATTTTTGAATTTTAATAGAATTTCTACCGGTTCTCGACACCCATAAGGATTTAGCCCTTCGAGCTCAATAATATTTGCATATCTGATCTTTGTTTTGCAATAATTACAATATCCATCTGAGGTAAGAGCCGCACCACAATTAGGACAATTGTGAAGTAATTTATTCATGGAAATACACCGCCTTTCCAAAACATAAACCATTTAACGAAAAACAGCCCGTATACGATGATACAGACTGTCAAATATCTTAAGAACGCATCTTTGGTCGTTTCATTACTCGACCATTTCCATAGCAGCGTTGCAAGTATAGCAATCAATTGAAATATAAGATTTGCTTTTAGAGTCATATTACACCACCGGTCCTACAATATCTATTGGTGATTTCCAACAATCCCCGCCCTCTTCTGGCTGTCTCGGATTGGCTATTATTAAATTGTATAATTGTTCAGCAAGATCGATGTAAACAAGCCAGTTATCTTTTACATCGGGCTGGTTAAGTATTTGCTTCAATTCACCAACCGTTAATTTTACATCTAACTTTAAGCATTTACCCATGATCATTTACTCCTTTCCGACACTCAATAAAATTAATGGTTAAATCATATCTTCCATCGACATGATTATCAAAGGATACTATAATTTGGCTTGGTTCATAATATTCAGCCAATACTTTTAAAGCCTTAAACCTTTCTTTGTCTTCTTCATTATCAGCATTTTCGATTATCTCATTAAGCTGTTCTTCTATATATCATTAATTATCCTCGCTTTCCTTCGGATCTGCATATTTCTTTTCAATCCGTTCAAGGTCATCGGCAAACTCGTTTAAGGCTTGCGCGACTTCCTTTGCTTCGGCAATGATCTTTTTTAGATTCATTTCTGCTGCGATTTCATATGTTGCCATATTCATTCCTCACTTTCTGCCTTTAAAAATTATACTTAAACAGACAATAATCGTTATAATATATCCTATTACTAATAGTTCGCCAATTTATTCCTCACCTCTGCCAAGGGTAATATCCTCAAAGTAATCATCAAGGTTTCGCTTTGTTGCCCTTAATGTTTCAAGCCGTACTTCCTCTTTCAGAATAATAATTTCTGATTGACGGATTGCGTTTTCTAATCGTTCATATAACTTTTGCTTTGTAACTATTTCTCTGCAAATATCACTCATTCCTTATCTCCTTCCCGTGGTTCATACAAAAAACAGTACCCATCCTCTTTTGTCTTGCATCCGTCACCCCACCGTTTGCAAAATTCATGGGCTAATATGAGCGGTATTCCATCAACGTTTGCCGCGTAATCGTATTCAAAGTATTTGCAATCCTTGCAGTGCCCCGTTTTCTGCGGTGTGACAGGTGGCAAATTTTCGATATCATCAACAAATACAACCTTGCGATAAATTACTTCATCCTCTGTCACCACCTTAGCTATTGGAACACTGATTGCTTTTTCAAGCACCGCCTGTCTGCTTATCACATCACTGCTTGGCTCTTGCTCTAACCATTCAGAAATTACAGGGCACGATTCTCTCCATTTATTTGCATCATATATCGTTCCACCTTCTACTTCTACATATCCCCGATTAAGAAAAACTATTTT
>CACYEJ010000243.1 GCA_902773395.1 uncultured Ruminococcus sp. | reverse complement strand
AGTTTGCGGGTCGAGGGCAGAGCCCCGTCGCTGACGAAACAAATCAGCGTAGGAAAATTAACTACCCTCAGCGAAACTAAACAAACTATGATGGAGCAATTATCAACAAAATAATGCAATCAATAAAAAAATTTTCTGGTTTAAAGAAAAACAGGCAAGAGCTTGCGAATTGCCGGTCTGAGAAAGATAAGTGCTAAATCTTAACGCTTTCGAGTATAAATAAAAAAATTCCTCTCCAACTAAGAAGAGGAATTTTAGCGTACAAATTAAAATAATTACATCATACCGTTGTTATAAGGATTACCACCGTTAGGATCCATTGGCTGACCATAAGGATTACCCATAGGCGGCTGACCATAAGGGTTGCCCATTGGTGACTGTGCAAAAGGATCTTGTCCGAAAGGATCTCCTCCGAATGGATCTGAACTCATAAAAGGATCGTTCATCATACCACCCTGAGGCTGCTGATAACCAGGATCCGGATAGTCGTTCTGAAGCTCTTCAGGAATATAAGAGGATTTCTTGTTAGGATCGTTGTTTGGCTCTTCGCCGTAAAGGTAAGGCTGGCTCTGCTTGATAGCATCGTTTGAACGTCTTGTTGTAGCCTTGTATGTTGCAATCGGGTTTGCTTCAGGCGAACGTGAAGCTGCTGTTGCCGGCATATAAACCTCGTTCTCCTTAGCAAACGGCTCCCACTTCTTAACAAATGAACCCCTTAATAAAAGACCTACAGCGTTACAAATTGTATAAGCCAGCATCAGTGTCTGGAATGATGTGAAATTAATAGCTATTCCACTGGAGTCTGACGAATCGGTGCTGTTGAGCGTAAGATAAGCGATAACAACAAAAACAAGCTGAATAAGAGCAAATATCATTGAGAGATTGCCATAGGTAGAAGCACCTTTGAAATGAACGCTCGGCTCCTTACAGGTACGCTTGCAGGATTTGAGGAATCCGGTTTGTGCATTTACATATACAAGCACAAATGCAAAAAGAACAATCCAGATTGCTAAGCTAAGGAACATAGATGTTTTATAAGCATCTATGTTTCTGCTAATCTCTTCAACATTAAGATTTTCAAGACCTTCAACATTTTTACCCATAAACTCGATAACTGTATTTACCGAAAGGATAGAAACCAATCCGAAAATAGTTGTACTAAGTGCGAGAATTGCAAGACCGATCAACTCAATAACAGAAAGAATATGAAGTACTGTAAAGAAGAATGAAGGGTTGCCGCTGGGCGTTGCAGAGAAGAAATAAATCATAAAGAAGCAGGCAGTACAAATACCGGATATCAGAAATACCAAAATCATATTAGGCGGTGATATCTGATAGGTAATTTGGAGTCCTTTAAGAAAACTATTAATTCCTTCAACGATAGGTGCTGAAGCCTTGGAATTAAGCATAAAGCTTAATACTAAAGAGAGCAGTGAAAGAACAGAGATAAGCAAAGCCATAGGCTTTTTAAAGTACATCTTAACTACGTTAAGATTTCGTGCAAGGTAACTGCTTGCACTAGCTGAGACACTCATTTTAATGATCCCCCTTGTGAAAAGTTATTTAGATATATTACATCTATATTAATTTTACTAAATATCCGCAATAAAAACAATAGGTTTTAGAAAATTTTTTACAATTTTTTTTACGGACAAATCATAGGGATCAAGAGGAGAATCTTTTGTATAAAAGATAAAAAAATAAGAGAAAATTATGTGTATTTAGGAGCAAAAAACGTGCTTACCAATCGTAGCGATAATTGGTCTGGAGCGAATCCATTTGCTGGTTGCGGTTACAGGGTTATAGTAGTAGATTGCACCGCCGGACGGATCCCAGCCGTTCATTGCGTCAACAGCCGCACGTTTGCACGACTCGTAGACAGGTTCGTTAATCTGCCCGTCATCAATGCAGGAGAAAGCACCGTTTTGATAAATGACTCCGGCAAGTGTGTTTGGAAAAGAGGGGTGCTCAATGCGATTTAAAATTACTGCACCTACGGCTACTTGCCCTTCGTAAGGTTCACCACGTGATTCAGCCGAAATAGTTCGGGCAAGCAGTTCAACCTCACTCTGAGTGAATCCGTAGCTGTTTGATGAAGAATTACCGGAAAGACCAAGATAGGTAAGCGTTTTTGTTCCGGCTATCCCGTCAGGAGTAAGACCACAGCTTTTCTGAAATTCAGTGACGGCTTTCTTGGTATCAGTACCGTAAACACCGTCTATACTGCCATTATAGAAACCTAGAGATTGAAGCTTCTGTTGGATTTGGGTAACTTCACTTCCGGAAGAGCCGTACTTTGAAAGAGCATTGGCGTTGCTTTCATTCAAAAGAAACGATAAAACAAGCGACAACACAAGCAAAAGAGATACTAATATTCGTTTTGTATTTGTTTTCATTAACAAAGCTCCCTTGTATAAATTTGGTATTGTATAAAGTATGAACCGAAATAAGCGTTTTTATTCATGGTGAGATTAAATAAAAAAACTATATTAAACTTACCACAAGTTAAGTTTTTTGCCCCCTCTTTAGAATCTCCCCCTATGGTTCTTCTATCTTATTCGTATTGCCCACGCTGGTTTAGTATACTCTCGGTCTCCTGATTGCTTCTTTTACAGAAAGGGCGTGCCTCTATTCCCCTTTATAACTTGCGTGAGCGGAAAGTTATTTTGAGTTTTTTTGAAAAGAACTTCTTTAGTTTATAATTACTATTGGTTATTGCTATGCTAAGGTGGAATACACAAGATTTTATCAGAATATAAAACTATTGGATATAGGAATTTTAATGCAGCAAATGCTAGTCAATATT